>DASZJM010000618.1:0-26925 GCA_035948165.1 Candidatus Methylomirabilota bacterium | reverse complement strand
ACGCCTATCGGCGCGCGGTCCTCGACACCTACCACGCGCTGCCCCCGTCTTCCCTGGAGCGCGCCGAGCAGCTCGAGCAGCTCCGCCTGCTGGAGGCTGGCATTCCCATCCGGGTGCTCGAGACCGACCAGCCCACGATCGGGGTGGACACCGAGGAGGACCTCCGGGCCGTCGAAGCCCTGCTGGCGTCCCGCCCCCGGTGACCAATCGCTGGGCCGTCCTGGCCCTCATCATGGCCGCGCAGACCATGGCCAACGTGGGCCCGCTCGGCATCCCCTCGATCGCCCCCCTGATCCGCGAGGGCCTCGGGCTATCGGTGACGCAGGCCGGCTCCTTCCTCTCGGCCTACTACATCGGTCCGGTCCTGATGTCGCTGCCCGCGGGCTGGCTCGCCGACCGGTGGGGCGTGCGCGGGGCGATGATCCTCGGCCAGGCCCTGATCGCGGTCGGCCTCGGCGCCGTCGCGATGGCGCCCTCCTTCTCGTTCATCGTGGTCATCCTGGTCCTGGCCGGCGCGGGCTACGGGGTGCTGAACCCCACGACGACGAAGGCGGGCATGGCCTGGTTCCCGCCGCGGCAGCGCGCCACCGTCGTCGGGCTCAAGCAGGTCGGCCTGCCCTTCGGCGGCGCCCTGGGGGCCCTCATGATGCCGCCGGTGGCGATCGCCTTCGGATGGCGCACCGCGGTGGCGCTCGCCGCCGCGGTGGTGGGCGCGCTCGCGATCTTGACCTGGGCGCTCTACCGGGACCTGCCGGAGCCCGAGGCCAAGGGGCCCGCCCCGGCGCGCCCCGGGTTCTGGACCGTGATGGCCAACCGCGACCTGTGGCTGGTGGGCGTCAGCACCCTCATCTTCGCGGGCGTGCAGACGGTCTTCCTCGCCTTCCTCGTCCTCTACCTGCGCGACGTCGTCCAGATCGCTCTGGTGGTGGCGGCCAAGTATCTGGTCACCGCCCAGATCAGCGGGGCGATCGGGCGCATCGGATTCGGGCTGCTCTCGGACCGGCTCTTCGGCGGGCGCCGTCGCATCGTGCTCGCCATCGCGGGGCTGGGGTCGATCGCGTGCGCCCTCGCCCTGTCGGCCACCGCGCCCGGGACCGGGCCCTGGCTGCTCACCCCGCTCGCGGTGGGCATCGGGGTCTTCGGCGTCGGCTGGAACGGGGTGCAGCACACCCTGATGGCCGAGCTGGCCGGGCCGCGGGCGGCGGGGACCGCGGTAGGCCTGGGGCTGGCGATCTCCTCGCTGGGCGTCACGGTCTGCCCACCAGTGTTCGGGGTGGTGGTCGAGCGCCTCGGCGGGTTCGGGGCGGCGTGGGTCACGCTGGCGGTGGGCATGGTGGTGGCCCTCCTGCTGCTGATCCCGGTGCGCGAGCGGATCCTGGCCGCCACCTCGTGACCGGGGCCTCCGGCCGGCCTTCCGGCCGGGGCCGGCGCCCCTTTCCCCGTTGACAGGCCCATGGTTCTTTGTTAAGAAGTGGCCACCATTTAGCGCCTATCTCACCACTCGACTCTCATCTCCGTGACGACGTTCTCGAGGTCCCAGCCTCGCGGCCGGGGCTCCTACCCCGAACGGGGAAAGTACGCGCGGTCGAGCGGTCGCGGAACGACAGCGGGACACCGCCGGTTGACCCGGTCAAGGAGGACCACGCGCTCATGAACAATCCGGACATCAAGGACACGCATGTCGACCGCCGCTCGTTCATCAAGACCGCGGGCGTCGCCGCGGCGGCGATGGGGGGCATCGAGGGCATTCTCGCGGCGCGTCGAGCGCCCGCCTTCGCGCAGGGGACGAAGCTCCACTGGGTGCGCTGGGTGGACTTCATCCCCGAGTCCGACGTCGAGCTGAAGCGACAGATGCCGGAGGCGTCCAAGGCGCTCGGAGCGGAGGTGACGCTCGAGACGATCAACGCCAACGACCTGCAGCCGCGCATCACGGCGGCCATCCAGTCCGGGGCGGGCGCCGACATCTTCAACTTCCAGTACAACTGGGCGCATCTGTACCAGAACGCGGTGGCCGACGTGAGCGACGTGGCGGCCGACATCTCCAAGGGTGAGGGCGGCTTCTACGAGATCTACCCTCCCTCCTGCCAGGTCGGCGGCAAGTGGCTCGCCGTTCCGCATTCGATCGTCGGCAACGCGGTGTCCTACCGGAAGTCCTGGCTCAAGGAGGTGGGCGCCACCCAGTACCCCAAGACCTGGGAAGAGGCCCACAAGGTCTTCACCGCGCTCAAGAAAAAGGGCAAGCCCTACGGCCAGACCCTCGGCCACACCTTCGGCGACGCCCCCACCTTCACCTACACCATGCTGTGGGCCTTCGGGGGAGCCGAGACCGACAAGACCGGCAAGAAGGTCGTCCTCGACAGCAAGGGCACGCTCGATTCGGTCAAGTTCATGCAGAGCTTCTGGAAGGACTGCTGCGACGAGGGCGGGCTCGCCTGGGACGACACCAACAACAACCGGGCCTTCCACGCCGGTGAGATCAGCGCCACCCTGAACGGCGCGTCGATCTACATCGTGGCCAAGCGTCAGAAGGACAAGATCAAGGACGAGAAGGGTGAGCCGCTGTTCCAGGACATCGACCACGCGCCGCTGCCGGCGGGGCCGACGGGCGCCTACCTGCTCTTCCTCAACCAGTCCAACGCGGTCATGAAGTACTCGAAGAATCAGAAGCTCGCCAAGGATTTCCTGCGCTGGGTTCACAAGAAGGAGAACTACGGCAAGTGGTTCACCAGCCAGGAGGGCTACAGCGTGGGTGCCACCAAGTCGTGGGAGAACGACCCGATGTGGGGCAAGCTCGACGAGCCGCTCAAGATGTTCCGCACCGCGGCACGGAACACGCGTCTGTTCGGCTACGCGGGCCCGTCGACCGCGAAGGCCACCGAGGGCTTCACCAAGTACATCGTGACCGACATGTACGCGAAGGCCGTCCAGGGGATGAAGGCGGAGGACGCGGTGAAGTGGGCGGAAGGCGAGCTCAAGAAGATCTACGAGGCCTGATCGGAAGGGTCCCCGCGCGGGACCCAAGGGGGGTCGATGAAGACTCCGGACAACGACGCGAGCACCGCCGCACCGTCTGAGCTCCCGGGCTCCCGCCCGGGCGTCAGCCGTCGCACGTTCCTGGCCGGGTCCGTCGCCGCGGGAGTCGCGGCGGCCGGCCTCGAGGGCATCCTGGCCGCGGGCCGGGCGCCCGCCTACGCCCAGGGCACCCGCCTCAACATCGTCCGCTGGGTCGACTTCATCCCCGCGTGCGACGTGGAGTTGAAGCGCCAGGCCGTCGAGGCGAGCAAGGCCCTCGGCGCCGAGGTGGTCTTCGAGTTCATCAACGCCAACGACCTGCAGGCCCGCATCACCGCGGCCATGCAGTCGGGCTCGGGACCCGACATCATCCACATGCTGCACAACTGGCCGCACCTCTACGCCAACGGGCTCGTCGACGTGACCGACCTGGCGGAGTGGCAGGTGAAGGAGCAGGGCGCGCTGTACGGCCAGTCGGAGGCTTACACGAAGGTGGGCGGGCGCTTCCTGGCCCTGCCCCACGGCCTCGTGCCCGGGCTCATCGCCTACCGCAAGTCGTGGCTCGACGAGGTCGGCGCGAACACCTTCCCCAAGACCTACGACGAGCTGCGCCAGGTCGGGGCAAAGCTCAAGAAGAAGGGGCACCCGTACGGCCAGACGCTGGGGCACACGTTCGGCGACGCCCCCGCCTGGGCGTATCCGCTCCTGTGGAACTTCGGCGGCACGGAGACCGACAAGAGCGGCAAGACCGCGATCGACGGCAAGGGCGCGGTGGAGGCGGTGAAGTTCATGAACGCGTTCTGGACCGAGGCCTGCGACGAGGGCGGCCTCGCCTGGGACGACACCAACAACAACCGCGCGTTCCTGGGCGGCGAGATCTCCGCCACCCTGAACGGGGCCTCGATCTACATCGCGGCCAAGCGCGGCCAGGAGAAGATCAAGGACGACCGGGGCGAGCCGATGGTGCGGGACATCCAGCACGCGCGCCTGCCCGCGGGGCCGGCCGGGTCGTGGAGCTACCACACCGCCTTCGCCCACGGGGTCATGAAGTATGGCAAGAACCAGAAGCTGGCCAAGGACTTCCTCAAGTGGCTGCACGGCAAGGAGCAGTACAGCAAGTGGTTCCAGGTGGCCGAGGGCTTCTCGGTGGGCTCGACCAAGTTCTGGGAGCAGCATCCGCTCTGGAGCACGATCGACGAGCCGATGAAGGGCTTCCGCACCGCCCCGGACAACTCGCGGACCATGGGCTTCGCGGGACCGCCCAACGCCAAGGCCACCGAGGCCTACTCGAAGTACGTGCTGGTGGACATGTTCGCCAAGGGCGTCCAGGGCTCCAAGCCCGAGGACGCGGTCAAGTGGGCGAGCGAGGAGCTCAAGAAGATCTACGGATGACGACCACATGAAAAAATCGATCGCGGGCGGGTCGGGGGGCGCGGCGGGCTTCGAGGTCGCGCTGCCCCACCCCGGCACGTCCCGGCCCCGCGGGCTGACGCGCTTCCTCGAGAGCGAGCGGCTGCTCGCCGGGATCCTGCTCGCCCCCACCGTGGTGCTGCTCGGCGTGTTCATCGCCTACCCGTTCGTGATGGGGGTGTGGCTCTCCCTCAGCAGCGTCAGCGTGGGCAACCCGGGCGAGTTCGTCGGTCTCCACAATTTCATCAAGGCGTGGAACGACTCGATCTTCCGCACCGCCTTCTACAACACGTTTTTCTACACGTTCTGGGCGACGATCTTCAAGCTCAGCCTCGGGATGTGGCTGGCCCTCCTGCTGAACCGTCACTTCCGCGGCAAGCGCATCGTGCGCGCGGCGATGCTGCTGCCGTTCATCGTGCCCACCGTCCTCTCGACCTTCGCGTGGCGCTGGATGTTCGATCCCACCTTCAGCGTGCTGAACTGGCTGCTCTACCAGACCGGCTTCATCACCACCAAGCTGCCGTTCCTCTCCGACGGCACGTACGGTATGTGGTGCGCGATCGTGGTGAATACCTGGCGCGGCATGCCGTTCTTCGCGATCTCGCTGCTGGCCGGGCTCCAGACCATCAGCCCCGACCTGCAGGAGGCGGCCTCGCTCGACGGCGCCAACGGCTGGCACCGCTTCTGGCACGTGACCTGGCCCCTGCTCAAGCCGGTGACCCTGGTGGTGGTGGTCTTCTCGATCATCCAGACCTTCTCCGACTTCCAGCTCATCTACGTGCTGACCGGCGGCGGTCCCGCCAACGCCACCCACCTGCTCGCGACCTACGCCTACCAGATCGGGGTGGCCACCGGCCTGCTCGGCGAGGGCGCCGCGATCTCGCTCTTCATGCTGCCCGTCCTCTTCATCGTGGTCTGGCTCCAGCTCCGCTACCTCCGCCGCCTCGAGGGCGCCTAGGGCTGCGATGAATCCCGCGACGGTGGGAATCGAGCTGATGAGGATCGAGCCGGCGGAGACCGGGCCGGCCGGAATCGAGCTGCCAGGAATCGAGCTGGTGGGGGGCTTGGGGGAGGAGCGGCAGCATGCGCTCCCCCCCAATTAGAACAATGGTCATAGAGCGCAAGTGGAAGCGGTGGGTTTATTTCTACATCCCGATGACGATCTTCGTGATCGGCACGCTGTTCCCGTTCTACTGGATGCTGATCACCTCGATCCGGCCGGACGCCGAACTCTACCGCTCGTGGCGGGCGGTGAACAACGCGCCCTTCTGGACGACGCACCCGACGATCGAGCACTTTCGGGACCTGATGGCCAAGACCACGTTCCCCAAGTGGCTGTGGAACACGTTCTTCATCGCTTGCGTATCCACCGGGATCTCGCTCTTCATGCTGCCCGTCCTCTTCATCGTGGTCTGGCTCCAGCTCCGCTACCTCCGTCGCCTCGAGGGCGCCTAGGGCCGCGATGAATCCCGCGACGGTGGGAATCGAGCGGATGAGGATCGAGCCGGCGGAGACCGGGCCGGCCGGAATCGGGCCGGCCGGAATCGAGCTGCCCGGAATCGAGCTGCTAGGAATCGAGCTGCTAGGAATCGAGCTGGTGGGGGGGCATGGGGGAGGAGCGGCAGCGGCGCTCCCCCCCATTCAGAACAATGGTTATTGAAAGACGTTGGAAGCGCTGGGTGTACTTCTACATCCCGATGACGATCTTCGTGATCGGCACGCTGTTCCCGTTCTACTGGATGCTGATCACCTCGATCCGGCCGGACGCCGAGCTCTACCGCTCGTGGCGGGCGGTGAACAACGCGCCCTTCTGGACGACGCACCCGACGATCGAGCACTTTCGGGACCTGATGGCCAAGACCACGTTCCCCAAGTGGCTGTGGAACACGTTCTTCATCGCCTGCGTATCCACCGGGATCTCGCTCTTCTGCGGGCTCCTCGCCGGCTACGCGCTCGGACGGCTCAAGTTCCCGATGGCGGGCACGCTGGGCACCAGCATCTTCGTGACCTACCTGGTGCCGCCGACCCTGCTCTTCATCCCGCTCGCCAACATCATCCGCACGTTCCAGCTCGGCGACACCCCGTGGGCCTTGATCCTCACCTACCCCACGTTCCTGATCCCGTTCTGCACGTGGCTCCTGATGGGCTACTTCAAGACCATTCCCAAGGAGCTGGAGGAGTGCGCCCGCATCGACGGGGCCACCCGCTTCGGGGCCATGGTGCGCATCATCTTCCCGATCGCGGTGCCCGGCATCCTGTCCGCGGGCATCTTCGCGTTCACCCTGTCCTGGAACGAGTTCATCTACGCGCTCGTCTTCCTCTCCTCGCCGGAGAAGAAGACGGTCCCGGTGGGCGTGGTGTCCGAGCTGATCCGCGGCGACATCTACTTCTGGGGCCAGCTCATGGCGGGTGCGCTGCTGGGCTCGATCCCGGTCGCGGTCGTCTATTCGTTCTTCGTGGAGTACTACGTCACCGGCCTCACGGGATCCGTGAAGGGGTGACAACAGAGCCCGGGGCACCCGACCTCGGGGAACCTATTTGAGGGGGAGCGACCAATGGCACAGGTAGTCCTCAAGGACCTCAACAAGAAGTACGACGAGGTACACGCCGTCAAGGACGTGAACCTCACGATCCGCGACAAGGAGTTCATGGTCTTCGTCGGGCCCTCGGGCTGCGGCAAGACCACGACCCTCCGCATGGTCGCGGGTCTCGAGGAGATCACCGCCGGCGAGATCTCGATCGGCGACCGGGTCGTCAACGACCTGCCGCCCAAGGACCGGGACATCGCGATGGTGTTCCAGAACTACGCGCTCTATCCGCACATGAGCGTGTACGACAACATGGCGTTCGGCCTCAAGATGCGGAAGTTCCCCAAGCCCGAGATCGCAAAACGGGTGCAGGAGGCGGCCGAGATCCTCGGCATCCAGGAGCTGCTCAAGCGCAAGCCGCGCCAGCTCTCGGGCGGCCAGCGGCAGCGCGTCGCGGTCGGGCGCGCGATCGTGCGACACCCCCAGGTGTTCCTCTTCGACGAGCCGCTCTCCAACCTGGACGCCAAGCTGCGCGTGCAGATGCGGGTCGAGCTCAAGCGGCTGCACGAGCGCCTGGAGACCACCGCGATCTACGTGACCCACGACCAGGTCGAGGCCATGACCCTGGGCAGCCGGGTGGTGGTCATGAAGGACGGCTGGGTGCAGCAGGTGGGCGAGCCGCTCGAGATCTACAGCAAGCCGGCCAACAAGTTCGTGGCCGGCTTCATCGGCTCGCCGGCGATGAACTTCCTGCCCGTCACGGTCAGCGAGACCAACGGCTCGACCTTCCTCGAGACCACCGGGCTGCGGACCAAGGTACCCGCCGAGAAGGCGAACGCGCTCAAGGCCTACAAGGGCCAGCCGCTGACGCTCGGCATCCGGCCGGAGGATCTCCGGGTGGGCTCGGCGGCCGACTCGTCCGACCTCGCCTTCGACGCGGTGGTCGAGGTGGTCGAGCCGCTCGGCTCCGAGATCCTGCTCAACGTGAGCGTGGGCGGGCAGTCGGTGGTCTGCCGGGTGGAGCCGTCGGTGAAGGCGCGGCCCCACGAGAAGATCCGGATGGCCTTCGTGCCCGAGCGCATCCACTTCTTCGACACCAAGACCGAAGCGGTCATCAAGTAGCGGCGTTTCTGCGGCCGGGGGGTTGACAACCGTCGACCCTCCGGCTAGAAGTGGGCAACTTTCCGACCCGACCTGACCCCACGAGGGGGTGAGACACACGCGCTAGGGTTCTCGCGAATGGCCCGAGACCTCCCGACTCCGATTGGAGGCCCTCCATGGACCAGACCGCTCTCCGCAGCATTCCGCGACGTCGATTCCTCCGCGCCGCCGCCGGCGCCGGTGCCGGGATGGCCTCCTGGCTCGCCCTCCGCAAGGCTCCCGCGTACGCCCAGAAGCGAGAGCTGACCTTCCTCAGCTGGAACCACTTCGTCCCCGCCGCCGACGACGAGCTACGCAAGCAGGCGGAGGCCTTCGGCAAGGCCAACAACTGCACCGTGCGCGTCGACACCATGGCGCATCTGCAGATGCCGGCCAAGATCGCGGCGGAGGCCCAGTCCCAGTCGGGCCACGACATGTACCGGACCGCGAGCGCCGACCCGTTCCTCTACGAGAACCTCCTCATCCCGATGGACGACCTGGTCGAGAAGCTGGGTAAGCAGGGGGGCGGCTGGTATCCGTTCGCGGCGGAGAGCTGCCAGACCAAGTCGGGCTGGAAGGCGATTCCGTGGTTCTGGGTCTCCTTCCCGGGCACCTATAACATGGCCCACTTCAAGAAGGCCGGATTCGAGCAGCCCCCGAAGACCTGGGACGAGCTCCTGAAGATGGGCAAGGTGCTCAAGAAGCAGGGCAACCCGGTCGGCATCGCCATCAGCCACTGCTCCGACGCGCACTCGACCTACTGGTCGGTCTCGTGGTCCTACGGGGCCAAGGTGCTCGAGGCGGACGGCAAGACCCCGGCGATCAGCTCGGAGAAGACCGCGCAGGTGATCGAGTGGTACAAGGAGCTCTACAAGGACGCGATGGAGCCCGAGGTCCTCTCGTGGGACGACGCGGGCAACAACCGCTTCCTCCTCTCCGGCAAGGGCTCCTGGATCCACAACCCGGTCAGCCCCTACAACTCGGCGCTCGCCAACAAGCAGCCCATCGCCGACGATATCAACCACCACAACAGCCCGGCGGGACCGGCGGGCACCCACTCGGCGCCGCCCAACCTGAGCCTCGGCATCTGGAAGTTCTCGAAGAACCAGCAGCTGGCCAAGGAGTTCATCGCCTACCTGTTCCAGAAGCAGAACTTCGACGCCTGGATCGTGGCCTCCAACGCGTTCAACCATCCGCCGCTCAAGAACCTCGCCGACCATCCGATCTGGGCACGGAACCCGAAGTTCGCGATGCTGCCGAAGGAGGCCGAGTACGGCCACCCGCGCGGCTGGCCGGCCAAGCCGAACGAGGCGGTGCAGCGCATCGACGACAACTACGTCATGGCCGACATGGTCGCCAAGGCGGTCAACGGCATGCCGACCAAGCGTGCCATGGACTGGGCCCAGGAGCAGGTCGCGCTCGCGGTAAAGGGACAGCTGAAGGTCGGCTAGCCATGGCGGTCGGGCCTCGCGTTCTGGAGGCGACCGGGCTCCCGGGGCCCGGCCGCCTCTCGCGGCTCCGCGAGTGGTGGGAGCAGGAGCACGTCTTCGGCTACGGCCTCATCGTGCCCGCGCTCGTCCTGCTCGCGACCCTCGTCGCCTTCCCGTTCGGGATGGCGATCTACTTCAGCCTCTCCGACTACTGGGTGGGCTCGCCCGGCGGCTGGGTGGGCCTGCAGAACTACCGGGACATCCTCGCCAACGAGACCTTCCGGCAGACCATCCAGAACTCGTTCGTGTTCACCGGCATCGCCCTCAGCTTCAAGATCGTCCTCGGGGTGTGGCTCGCGATGCTGCTGGCCCGCAACCTCCCGCTCAAGCGGGTGATCCGTGGGGTCGTGCTCCTCCCCTTCGTGATCCCGACCGCGCTGTCGACGCTCGCGTGGCTCTGGATGTTCGACTCGCTCTACAGCGTGGTGAACTGGACCGCGATCCGCCTGCACCTCATGAGCGCGCCCGGGCCCAACTGGCTCGGGCAGTCGACCTACGCGATGGCCGCGGTCATCATCGTCAACGTCTGGCGCGGGCTGCCGTTCTTCGCGATCACGGTGCTCGCGGGCCTCATGGCGGTGCCGCGCGAGTACCAGGAGGCGGCCGAGGTGGACGGGGCCGGCTCCTGGAGCCGCTTCTGGCACGTGACCCTCCCCCTGATCAAGCCGGTCCTCGCGGTGGTCATCCTCTTCTCCACCATCTTCACGTTCGGGGACTTCAACATCGTCCAGGTCCTGACCCGCGGCGGCCCCATCAATACGACCCATCTCTTCGCCACCCTCGCCTACCAGGTCGGGCTGCAGGGCGGCAACCTCGGCCAGGGCGCCGCGATCTCGCTGTTCATCTTCCCCCTGCTCGCCCTGGTGGTCTTCTTCCAGCTTCGCTACATCCGCAAGGAATAGCGATGGCGAGCGCGAGAAGCCGCGGGGCCCACATCCGCTCGAACGTCTTCGCGTACGCCAACCTGGCGCCGTACGTCTTCTTCGTGCTGTTCCCCTTCTATTTCATGGTGGTGACCTCCTTCAAGTCGAACGCGGAGCTGTACAACCTCAAGTCGATCCCGTTCTGGATCCAGACCGGGCCGATCATGGATCACTACGCCCTGCTGTTCCAGAAGACCGACTTCCTCACCTGGATGAAGAACAGCCTGCTGGTCGCGGTGGTGGCGACCACCGCCTCCGTGGTCATCTCGATCCTGGCTGGCTACAGCCTGGCCCGACTGCGCTTCCGCGGCGCCGGCTCCTTCGGGACCGCGGTCTTCGTCACCTATCTGGTGCCGCCGACGCTGCTCTTCCTCCCTCTGTCACAGGTGGTGGTCTGGCTCGGGCTCGCCGACTCGGTGCTCGCGCTCATGGTCACCTACCCGACGTTCCTGGTCCCGTTCTGCACGTGGCTGCTCATGGGCTACTTCCGGACGATCCCGCGCGAGGTCGAGGAGTGCGCGCTGGTGGACGGGGCCACCCGCATGCAAACCCTCTGGAAGGTCGTGCTCCCGATGGCGATCCCGGGCATCATCTGCGCGGTGCTCTTCAGCTTCACGCTGTGCTGGAACGAGTTCACCTACGCGCTGACCTTCATCTCGCAGTCCGCGCACAAGACCGCGGTGGTCGGCGTCACCTCGGACCTGATTCGCGGCGACATCTACTTCTGGGGCTCGCTGATGGCGGGGGCGCTGCTCGCGTCCATCCCGATCGTGATCGTCTACGTCCTGTTCCTCGACTACTACGTCTCCGGGCTCACCGCCGGCGCCGTCAAGGGCTAGCGGCGCGGGCCGCGGCCCACGATCCGGAGGCCCGGGGATCCGTACCGGCGCGCGGCGCCGCGAGATCGGGCTCGCCTACCTGCTGCTTGCGCCCACGCTCCTGCTCCTCGGGGTCGTGCTCGTCTACCCGCTTGGCTGGGAGGTCTGGAGCAGCCTCACGAGCCTATCACCGCTCCAGGACGGTGGGCCCGCCTTCGTGGGGCTCGAGAACTACCGCCGACACCTGGGGGATCCCCAGTTCTGGCTCGCCGCGACGGTCACCGTCGCCCACGCGGTCGTCACCAGCGTGGCCAAGCTCTCCCTGGGGCTGGGATTCGCGTTGCTCCTGGCCCGGCCGTTCCGCGGTCGCGCCCTGGTATTCCTGGCTGTCTTCCTGCCCTGGGCCTACCCGGCCAGCGTGAGCGTGATCGGCTGGTACTGGACCCTGAGCCCCCCGATCACCACCGCCTACAGTGTGTTCATGGGAACGCTCAAGTTCACGGTGGACGGGGCGCTGGGCACCGGCGCGTGGGCGTTCCTCAGCGTGACGCTGTTCAACGTCTGGCGGGGCAGCTCCTTCATCGCGGTGCTGCTGCTGGCCGGGATCAACGCGGTGCCGCCCGAGCTGTTCGAGTATGCGACCCTCGAGTCCGGCAGCGCGTGGCAACGCTTCTGGGCGGTGACGGTGCCGCTGCTCAAGCCCTTCCTCGCGCTCGGCGTCTTTCTGTCGCTCACCACCGGCTTCGCCGACCTCGCCAACGTCTGGATGCTGACCGCCGGTCGGATCGTCTTCCCGGTGGTCGGGACCCAGGCCTACTGGCTGGCCATCCACGCCGGCGAGCTCGGGCCCGCCTCGGCCCTGTCGCTCCTGCTGGTGCCCTTTCTCCTCGTCGCGCTGCTCGTGCTCTTCCGGCTCTTCGATCCGCCGGAGCGGAAGACCGCGTGAGCCCGCGAACGTGGCGGAGCCGGCTCGGGCACACCGGCCTCGTGCTGCTCGTGACCGGGTACTGCCTCTTCCCGATCTACTTCGTGCTCGTCCAGTCGCTGAAGACCGCGGAGGAGGACGTCTTCGGCAACCCGCTGATCGTGCTCCACCCCACGCTGGAGAACTTCGAGGAGCTGTTCGTGCCCCGGGGGGAGCCGAGGGGATTCGTGGGCACCGCGCTGCGCCGCTCCTACCCCTTCTTCGTCTGGCTGGAGAACACGCTCGTGGTCTTCGCGGGCACCGTGGCGCTCACCCTGGCCGCGGCCCTCGCGGCCGCGTACGCGCTCGGCCGTCTCCGGCCGCCCGGGTTCCGGTGGTGGCGGCGGGTGATCTTCGCGACCTACGTGATCCCCCAGACCATCCTGTTCGTGCCGCTCTACCACGTGGTCAACGCGCTGGGGCTCGACGACAACCTCCTGGTGCTCGTGCTCGTCTATCCCACCACCGCGCTGCCGTTCTGCGTGTGGATGCTGTCGGCCTACTTCGAGCGCCTGCCTCGCGAGATCGAGGAGGCGGCCCTCATCGAGGGCGCGGGCCGGGCCACCGCGTTCTTCCGCATCGTCCTTCCGCTGAGCCGCCCGGTGCTGGTAGCCGCCGGCATCTTCACGCTCGGCACCATCGCGAGTGATTTTACGCTCGCCTCCGTGTTCCTCCTGAGCGACATCAACCAGACCGTCCCCGCCGGGCTCGGCAGCATGGAGGTGGCGCTCGACGAGTTGCTCGCGGTGGCCGGCATCAACCTGATGGCGATCCCGATCGTGCTCATCTGCGCGTGCTTTGCCCGCGGGTACGTCCGCGGGCTCACCGCCGCGATGGTGGAGGGCGCGTGACCGCGGGCCGGATCCGGATGATCCGGTGCAGCGCGCTCTCGGCCACGTAGATGTCGCCGTCGTCGTCGACCGCGATCCCCTCCGGATCCGCGAGGTTCCCGGCGACCACCGTGACCACGCCGGCGGGTGACACCCGGTAGATCCGCCGGATCTGGAATCCGCTGCTGATGAAGACGCTGCCGTCCGGTCCCATCGCCATGTGGGTGCGGTGGTAGTGCCCCGAGGGCAGGCGGGCCAGCGGTCGCAGCAGACCGTCGTTCTCGAGGACGAGGAGCGCTCCCGCGGAGTCGAGCAGGACCACCGCCCCCGACGACGTCGTCGCCGCGGAGATGAATCGAAAGAGCGGCTCGACCCCGACCGGATGGACGGAGTGCGCCGGCAGGATCGGCACGATCAGGTCGAGCCGCCTCGGGAGCGGCACATCCTCCCGCGGATCGAGCCGGACCACGACCGGGCCGTGGTAGATGATGCCGCCCAGCCGGTCGAAGCCGTCGGGCAGCGGGGTCTCCGAGCGCTGCTGCACCTCGGGGCTCGCGTAGTCGAGCACGATCAGGCGGCCCCGCCGGTCGAAGGCGAGGCTCGACCCGCCGAGGAGGTGGTTGAGGCCGACGCCGAGCATCTCCAGCTTTCCCGCCCGAGGGAGCCGGTAGACCCGATTGCCGTTCTCCTCACCGAGGAGGATGTCTCCCGACCGGGGGTCCAGCGCCAGGCTCCCGAAGGCGATCTTGCGGGGCCCGTCGGAAAACGGGATCACCAGCCGCGGCGCAGACGACGCGTCCAGAGGCGGCGCGGCGAGGTCGAGCCGATACAGCTCGCCGGCCGCGTCGCCGCGCCAGCCGGGACTCAGGATCACGAGGCGCGCGGCGCCGTCCAGGGCGAGCTGCACCGGCCGCGGGATTCCGACGACCACCACCTCGACGCGGAGGTCGGGTGCCACCTCCACCTCGGCGGTCGCCTCCGTCGTGAGGGCGAGCAGGCCGCCCGCCACGAGCCAGCCGCCGAGTCGGCACATCAACCTTGACATGCGCGAGCCCCGGGTGCTAACGTCCGCCCGTTCCAGCCGCCCGTTCCAGCGGCGGCCGCGGCTCGTCGGTCCCGCCGCGTTCCCCGGATCAGCCGTCCACGTCTCCGCACGGGAGGTGTACTGATGATCTCGAGACTCTTGCTCGTCCTCGTCACGCTGGCCAGTCTACTCTGGGGCGCCACCGGCGAGCGTGCGTCGGCGCAGAGCGACAAGACACCGAAGGGCGTCACGACCAGGGGCCTGGTCACCTCCCTGGGCGGCTTCAAGGACACCGTGAACATGCCGGTGGTCGTGACCGGCTCCACGGTCGAGATCGCGCCGGGCGGGCAAACCGGACGCGAGCAGTTCCGGGTACCCACGTATGTCTACGTGCTCGAGGGCATCCTCACCACCGACTACGAGGCCGGTCCGGTGGGGATCAAGGGTGCGCAGTACCACGCGGCCGGCCAGTCGTTCATGGACCAGGGCGGCTGGTGGCACAACCACATGAACGGGACCGACAAGCCGGTCAAGTATCTGATGCTGCATCTTGGCTACCCCGGCCATCCCGCTCCGGTTCAGAAAGCCGAGCCCGAGTAAGCGGATCCGCTTCGGTCCGCGACGCGGCCGGCCGCGTCGCGGGCTACTTGCCGACCCCGCCGGTGATCCCCTGGATGAAGCGATCCAGGAAGAAGTTGTAGAGGATCGCCACCGGCAGCCCCACCATCAGCGCGGCTCCCATGAGCGATCCCCAGTAGTACACGTCGCCCCGGATGAGCTCCGTGGGCACCCCCACCGGGACCGGCTTCTGGTCTCCGGGCGCGACGAACGCGAGGCCGTAGAGGAAGTCCTGCATCGACAGCGTGAACGCGAAGATCACCGCGGTGAGCACGCCCGGCACGCTCACCGGGAGGACGACTCGCAGGAAGGCGCCCAGGAAGCCGCAGCCGTCCACTCGCGCCGCCTCCTCCATCTCCATGGGCACCGTCTTGAAGAAGCCCATCATGAGCCAGGTGCAGAACGGGATCGTGAAGGTCGGGTACACCACCACGAGCGCCCACCAGGAATCCTGCAAGCCGAGCGAGGCCACCACCCGGGAGAGCGGCAGGAACAGGATGATGGGCGGGACCAGGTAGCTCATGAAGATCGCGATGCCGGTATTCTCGGCCCCGGGAAGCCGCAGCCGCGCCAGCGCGTAACCGGCCGGCACCGCGGTGAGCAGCGTGATCAGGGCGACCCACACCGAGATCGTCATGGTGTTGACGATCCACGCCCCGTAGTTGGTCTGGTAGAAGAGGATCTGGTAGTGCTTGAGGGTCGGAGGGAGGTTGAACCAGAAGGGGACGTTGTCCATCCGGTACAGGTCCGGATCCTGCTTGAACGAGGTGATGAGCATCCAGTAGATAGGGAATACCGCGACCAGCACGAACGGGGTGATCCCCGCGTAGATGAGCGCGTGCCGGCGCCGCTGCTTCTGGCGGACGGTGCGGGGCCCGGGCAGCGCCCTAGTACTCACGGCGCTTCAGGTTCCGCAGGAAGACGAACATGGCGGGCGCCAGGAGCGGGACCAGGAACAGGGCGATGGCGGCGCCGCGCCCGAGGTTGCCGGCCTGGATCCCGATCTGGTAGGCCAGCACCGGCAGGACCTGGGTCGCGTTGCCCGGCCCCCCCTGGGTGAGGATGTACACCACCGAGAGGTCGGACAGGGTGAAGACGGTGTCGAAGAGGAAGCCCACCATGAGGATGGGGAAGATCATCGGCACCACCACGTTCCGGAACCGCTGGAAGAACGAGCAGCCGTCCACCTTGGCCGCGTCCAGCACCTCGGGAGGAACGGAGGTGAAGCCCGCGAGCAGGACAATGGCCGAGAATGGGAAGGTGCGCCACACGTTCACGATGACGCAGGCGACCAGCGCGAGCCGCGGATCGCCGAGCCACACCGGCCACCCGTCGGTGCCGTAGGCTCCGATGAGCCCGAGCCGGCTCAGCACCCAGTTGAAGACGCTGAACTGCGAGTCGTACATCCACTTCCAGCCGAGCACGCTGATGGCGATGGGCAGCGTGAAGGGGATCACGACGAGCGCCCGCACGAGCTTCTTGCCGCGGAAGTCCTGGAGCAGCAGGAACGCGAGGCTGGTTCCCAGGATGCTCTTGAGGATCGCGGCCGCCACGAAGAACACGACGCTGTTGCGAAGGGCGATCCAGAACGTGTCCATCTCGAGCGCGGCCCGGAAGTTCTCCAGGCCGATGAAGCTGGCCACCTGCTCTCCGACGCTCGCGTCGCTCAGGGCCAGATAGAGGGAGAAGAGGAAGGGCACCGCGACCAGCAGGGACACGTAGAGCGCCGCCGGCGCGAGCAGAGCGTATCCGAACCCGAGCCGGCGGGCGGTCTGGGTGTGGAACCAGCCGCTCGACGGCGCGGCGGCCGCCAGAGAAACGGCGACCCGGACGCTCTTCGTGTCCGGGTCGCCGGGGTGTGAGCTCGAAGTCATGCTTTCTTGTGCTTGGCGAAGATCCGCTGATACTCTCCCGTGCCCCACTTGATGGTCTCGTCGATGTTCTGGCCGCGGGCCACCCGGGTGAACATGTCGGGCAGGACGAAGAGGTTGGCGACCTCCTGGATCTGGGTGGTGTAGGGGCCGGGGTAGCCGAAGAACGCCACGATCTTCGGGAAGTCCTGAAGGACCTGGAGCTTCGGATCGGCGCCGATGACCGGCATCGGCTTCTTGGCGGTGTCGTTCAGGAAGGGCATGTTGTAGCCGGTGGACTGGACCATGCCCTCCTTGTCATTGTCCATGAGGTGGACGAGGAACTCCTTGGCCGCCGGCTGATTCTTGGAGAACTTCCACACCATGAACGCGTTGGGCGCGGACACGCTCACGCGCTTGCCGCTCGGACCGGCCGGCTCGAGCCCGATGTGCGCGTTCTGGAACACGGGCGGGTTGGTGCTCTCGGTGGTGCGGTACGCCGAGATCGCGTCGTGGACCCAGCAGGCGATCCCGGAGGCCAGGTAGCGGTTGTCAGAGGCGTCGTCCCACGAGAAGACTTCCGGGGTCATGCCCTCGTCGAAGAGGGCCTTGGAGAACCGGAGCGCCTCGCGCATCTCCTTGGTGTCGATGGTCGGACGCTCCCCGGAGGGGTCGGTCTCGGTCCCCCCGAAGCTGAACAGCAGCGAGCGCCAGTTGAGGTTGGCGTCGTTGCAGTGCGAGAACTGGATGCCGGTCGGATGCCCCGTGGCCTTGAGCGTCCTCGCCGCGACCCGCGCGGCCTCCCAGGTATCGGGCGGCTTGAGCCCGGCCTGGTCGAAGAGGTCCTTCCGCCAGATCATGGGCAGCAGGATGTAGTAGATCGGGATCCCGTAGATCCGACCCTCGACGTCGACGGGCGACCGCGCGGCCGGGATCCAGCCGCCGTATTTCTTGCCGATCTGGTCGTAGATGTCGGTGAGGTCGGTCAGCGTCTTGTAGTAGATGCGGGTCAGGATGGTCGAGCCGTTGAAGAGGATGTCGTGCCCGGCCCCCGCCGCGAACTCCGCGGCCATGCGCGCCGGGATCTCGAGGTGCGGGATGTGGTCCACCCGCACCTTCACGCCATTCTTCTCGCCCCAGTCGCCCGCGAACTTGTCGAACCACGTGTCGTAGGCGGGTATGAAGTGGCTCCAGGTGAGGATGCGAAGGTTCGTCCCCTTGATCTGCGCGGGGGCCTGGCGGGCCGCCAGCATGCTGGCGACGGACGCGCTGGCCAACCCGACGCCCGCGCTCCGGACGAACTGACGTCGGGTCACCTGAAGCTGGGAGCGGCCGTGAGTGGATGACGTCATACGCTCCACCTCCTGATTGAGGACGGGCCGACTGGGTGAATGGCGCTTGCGTTCGCGGTTGTTTCGGGGACGTCACCTCCGGGCGGGCGCCGGCCCGCCCATCTCATCGTGGCCCAGAAGCGGAACGGGGCTGTTCCAGTGTGGACCAGGGGGGCCACCCGGCCCTCCCGGGCGCGGAGGGTTAGCCAGCGCAATATCACCGGCGGCAGGCCTTGTCAAGTGTTCGCCACAGCAGGCCCGCGCGGCACGCGGGGGCGGATCAGATCAGCTCGGCGATCGCTCGACCGACATCGCTCGTCCCGGCGGTGCCGCCGAGATCCCGGGTCAGGCCCTTCCCGGCCTCCACGAAGCGCTCGATGGCGCCCACCACCGCCTGGGCCGCCGCCGGGTATCCGAGGTGCTCGAGCATCATCGCCCCGGTCCAGATCTGGGCGATGGGGTTGGCGATTCCCTTACCCGCGATATCGGGCGCCGAGCCGTGCACCGGCTCGAACATCGACGGGTATTCCTTCTCCGGGTTGATGTTGCCACCGGGCGCGATGCCGATCGATCCCGCGATCGCCGGCCCCAGGTCGGACAGGATGTCGCCGAAGAGGTTCGAGGCCACCACCACGTCGAACCAGTCGGGGTGCTGCACGAAGTGAGCGGTGAGGATGTCGATGTGGTACTGGCTGGTCTTCACGTCCGGATACTGCTTGGCCATTGCGGCGAAGCGCTCGTCCCAGTACGGCATGCTGTGGATGATCCCGTTCGACTTGGTGGCCGAGGTCACGTGATGGCGCGGGCGCTTCTTGGCCAGCTCGAACGCGTAGCGGATCACCCGATCGCAGCCGCGCCGGGTGAACACCGCCTGCTGGACCGCGAGCTCGTGCGGGGTGTCGCGGTAGAGCCGGCCGCCGATCTCGGAGTACTCGCCCTCGTTGTTCTCGCGCACGATCAGCATGTCGATGTCGGCCGGCCCGCGCCCGGCCAGCGGCGAGCGCACCCCGCGCAGCAGCCGTACCGGCCGCAGGTTCACGTACTGGTGGAACTCGCGGCGGATCGGGATCAGGAGACCCCAGAGCGAGACGTGGTCGGCCACTCCGGGAAAGCCTACCGCGCCGAGGTAGATGGCCTCGAAGGGCCGCAGCTGGGCGAGGCCGTCCTCGGGCATCATCCGCCCGGTGCGGGCGTAGACCTCGCAGCTCCAGTCGAAGTGCGTCCACTCGAACTCCACCCCGAAGCGGCGTCCGACCGCCTCCAGGACCCGGATGCCCTCGGGGAGCACTTCCTTGCCGATGCCGTCGCCCGGAATGACCGCGATCCGATGCTTCATCGAAGCCTCCTCAACGCTTGGAAATGATGATCTGAGGGCCGCCCGGCCCCGGGACGCGCAGCGCGCTCGCGGCGAACCCGGCGCGCCGGAACATCGAGTCGAGCTCGGCGAAGGTGTAGGCGTCTCCCGCCCGGGTGGTGCAGAGCATCACGAGCGAGAACATCGCGGCGGGCGGCGGGGACACCCTCCCCTCGTCCGGCACGAACTCCACCGTCACCGCGCGCCCGCCGGGTGCGAGCGCGGCCCGCGCGCGGGCGAGAAACCGCTCGCAGGCCGGCGGGTCGAAGTGGTGGAGGAAGTTGGGGATCAGGATCAGGTCGTAGGGCCCGCCCAGGTCCGCGTCGAAGGCGCTGCCCTCGATGGTCCGATAGCGGTCGTCGACCCCGGCGGCCCGCGCGTTCTCGCGCGCCACCCCGATCACGCTCGCCCAGTCGAGCCCGGTCACCTCCGCCCGTGGGTAGCGCTGCGCGAACGCGATGCCGAACATCCCATGCCCAGCCGCCACGTCCAGCGCCCGCAGCGGCCGCGCCGCGTCCACCTCGACGGCCTCCACCACCGCGTGCGCCGTGCCGCGCATCAGCGGGGCCATGGCGCGGGCGAACCGAACCCAGACCGGATGCTCGGGCGTCGCGGTGCCGGCTTCCGGCAGACCGGTGCCGCCGCGGCGCACCGCCGCCGCCACGTCCGCGAAGGCGTCGCGCAGCTCGGGGGCGTGGACGAAGTCGGCGGCGGAGGCCACGCAGGCGGGCGAGCGGCCGTCGAGGAAGACGGCCGAGTCCGCGGTCAGGGCGTAGCGCGCTCCGTCCTTGGTGAGCAGGCCCACCACCGTGAGGTAGTCGCAGAGGATGCGGGTGCCGCGCTCCGAGGCGCGGCAGCGCTCGGCCACGGTGGCCGCGGTCTCGCGGCCCGCCCCGATCGCGGTGAAGAGATCCAGGTCGAGGGCGCCCTGGAGCGCGGCGCTGCGCTGATACCCGATGAGGGTGGACAGGAACAGGTCCGGCGAGGGCGGGGCGCCGGCCGCGGGAGCGCCGCCGGCCAGGCGTGTCATCTCGCCGGGCCGCAGGTGGAGCTGCAGGGTGCCGCGCCCGGAGCCCGGACGGCCCGCGCAGTCGATCACCGCGACCCCGCTCTTGCGCATCTCCACGCGGGCCGATCCGTCGCGGCTGATGAGGAGCCCGGCCAGCCGGGAGAGCGTGGGCTCGTGTCCCACGCAGAGGAGGCGCTCGGCCTCGATCGTCGCGAGCCCGGCGAGGGTGCGCGCCGGCTCGGCCCGATCGCCGAGCAGCTCGCTCGGCTCCGGCACCGGCGCGCCCCCGTAGGCGTGGGCGGTGATGTCGGCGGTCTCCCGCGCCCGCGTGAGCGGGCTCGTCAGGATGCGGTCGAAGGTCACGCCCATGCGGCGGAGAGCGGCCGCCACCTGCGCGTGCTCGCGCCGTCCGGCCTCGGTGAGCGGGCGCTCGTGGTCGCCGGGCCAGCGCGCGGGATCCGCCTCTCCGGCCTCGCCGTGGCGCATCAGGACCAGACGCATGGCGACTACTATCGCACGACTTCGAGCGCGTGCCGCCCCGCGTGGTATCCTCGACGCCCGTGAAGGCGAAGTGGATGGTCGTGGTGTTCGGTCCCGCCCTGCTCATGCTGATCGGGAGCATCCTGGCGATGCTCTTCCTGCCCCATCCGATCCCCAAGACCGCCACCGGCGGGCAGCGCCTCTACCTGACCTACTGCGCCTCCTGCCACGCCGCGAACGGGCACGGCTCGTGGCGCGCGTGGCTCTTCCTGCTCCGCCCGGGCGACCTGGGAAACGCGCGGCTCGTCGACGCGCTCACGGACGAGTACCTGCTCACGCTGATCAAGAACGGGGGGGCGACCCTCGGCAAGCCGGGCATGCCGGCCTTTGGTTACCACCTCACCGACGAGCAGATCCGGGAGGTGGTGCGCTACGTGCGGACGCTGCCGAGCCGCTAGGCGCGCGGCCGGATGTCCGACATCGTCTCGCGCAGGACCGCCTTGTCGAACGGCTTGGTGATCACGAAGTTCACCCGGCTGCGCTCCTCGCGACTGATCTCGGTCTCGCCCCAGCCGGTGATGAGGCCCACCGGCAGCCTCGGCCAGCGGCCCTGGATGGACTTGGCCACGTCCCAGCCGTTCATGTCGGGCATGCCGAGATCGCTGATCACCACGTCGACCAGCTGCGGGTTGGACTCGAGGTAGGAGAGCCCCTCCCGCCCGCCGGGCGCCTGGGTCACCGAGTGGCCCTGCTCCTCCAGCATCTCGGCCAGGGTGGCCCGCACCTGCAGCTCGTCGTCGATCACCAGGATGCGGAGCGGCACGATCGCGTCCGTGCGGGCCGCGGTCGGGGTCCTCGCCACCGACGCCGCCGCGGACGCGGTGGGCAGGCTGACCTCCACCGTGGTGCCCTGCCCCTCGGCGCTCTCCACCGTGAGCGTGCCCCCGTAGCGCTGCACGGTCCCGTAGGCCACGCTGAGGCCGAGGCCGGTGGCCTTGGGACCCTTCGTGGTGAAGAACGGCTCCAGCGCCCGGCGCCGGACCTCTTCCGGCATGCCGCCGCCGGTGTCGGTGACGCTGCAGTACACGCGGTCGTCGCGCGTCCACGTCTTGAGGGTGACCTTGCCGGCCTGGCTGATGGAGTCGGCCGCGTTGATCAGCAGGTTCATCAGCACCTCGCGCAGCGGCGCGGGCTCGCCCGCCGCCGCGCCGATGACCCCGGCTTCCACCGCCACCTCGATCCGGCTGCCGCGCAGCTGGGCCTCGTCCTGCCACCGCGGCCGCGTGAGCTCGACCACCTCGTGCACGAGCTGGTTGAGGTCGACCGCCACCGCGTCGGAGACCGGCTGCACCCGGCTGAAGCGCTGTACCCGCCGCACCACCTCGGCGCCGTCCTGGGCGGTGCGCTGGATGATCTCGAGCGAGCGGCGCACGCTCGTCTCCTGCACCTTCCCCATCAGCAGCTCGACCCGGCCCAGGATGACCGCGAAGAGGTTGTTGAGGTGGTGGGCCATGCCGGAGGACAGCTGACCCATCGCGCGCAGGGTCTCGCCGCGCACCAGCTGGGCCTGGGTCGACTTCAGGTCGTCGACCACGCCCTGGAGCTGGGTCGCGGAGGACTGGGCCTCCTCGAGCAGGCGCGAGTTGTCGACCGCGTAGCCGATGTAGGTCATGAGCGCGTTGAGGAACTGCAGATCGGTCGAGCCGAACGGCGGCAGGCGCAGCGCGTCCGACACCGCCCCGTCGCGCCGCTTGGCCATGTTGATCACGCCGATCACCCGGTCGCCGACCCGGATCGGCATGCAGATGAACGAGCCGTTGCTGTACTGGGGATTGTTGGTGCGGTTGAAGCGCGGGTCGGTGGCGATGTCGTCGACCAGCACCGGCTCGCCCATCTCCACCACCTTGCCGGCCACGCCCTCGCCCACCTTCACCTCGACCTGCGGGATCACGTCGTCGGGGATGCCGCGCGAGGCGGCCAGCTTCAGCACGGTGCGCTCCCGGTCGAGGATCATGATCGAGCCGACGGTGGCGCGCACCGCGCGCATCGTCGACTGGAGCACGAGGCCGAGCAGGTCCTGGATGCGCGGGATGCGGGCGGCCAGCTCGACCATCTCGTTGAGGGTGCCGAGCTTGAAGACGAGATCCTCGAGCCGCTGGGTCGAGCCCCGCAGGTCGTCGAGCATGTGGTAGAACGCGTCGCGCACCTGGCCGATCTCGGTGACCTCGCCGAGCCCGGGGACGGCGGAGGCGCGCTCGACCCGTCGGAGGGTCTCGGGCTTGGCCTCGGTGGGCGCGATGAAGCCCTGGGCCAGCGCGGAGATCTGATCCATCATGCGCCGGAAGACCAGGAAGCCCAGCACCGACACCCCGATGGCGGCCACCAGCCCGACCTGCGCCTCGCCGCTCCGCATCAGCTCGTGACGCGAGAGGAGGTAGACCATCAGGAGGATCGGCAGGAGCGCGACGAGGGCGAAGACCACCGAGGCCGCCTCGCGAAGGCTCATGCTCCGGGGCCGGGACGGGTTCTTCCGCATGGTGTCCTTACCTTAGCAAGGGTGGCGGATTTACCGAATCTTTAGGATCTCGACCGCCACCAGGCGATCCTTCTCCTGGCGTACCGTGAGCCGCACGCGATCCCCAGGCGTGAGGCCGGCGGCGGCGAGCCGCTCCGGCGAGTCGGCGAAGACGGCCATCAATTGCATCTCGTCCATGAACCCGGGCACCACGTCGTGCTTCACCAGCATGAGGGAGTCACCGCTGCGCGCCTCGAAGACCCCGGTCACCCGGTAGAGGCCCCGCGCCGGGAAAGCCGCTCGGTAGCTCCCCCAGATGCCGGCCGCGAAGCCGGCGAGCAGCAGGAGGAAGAGCGCGGGAACCGCGAGGCGCCGGGGCGCTATGCGGAAGAGCCGCCGCTACTCGATCTCGTCGCGGGGAGGAATCTTGCCCGCCACGTGCTCGGGGGTGAGCACCCAAGTGCCGCCGCAGCCTTCCTTGAAAGTCGCGACCGCGGCGCGGTACGCGGTGCCGAGGGTGATCACCATGACCCCGACGCTGGCCACCGTGCCGAGCCCGCAGACGATCGCCTTGCCGGGCACGTACCCGACGTTGAGGAACCCCGCGCCGACCCGATCGCCGTCCGACACGTCCGCATCGACGGGGGAGGCGTCGGACGAGAGCTCGGCGGCGTGGACCATCGCCGCGCGCGACAGGAGCGGGCTCGTCAGGGCCATGACCGCGACGAGCAGGCCGCACAACCACTTCGTGGCAACCCGCATGGTGTGTCTCCTCTCACCGTGTGTGGCACCGCGTGCAGCAGGTAACGTCTCTAAGGTACACGAATTGATTATCCGGACCTAGATGAGCGGCACCGTCGGCCGGAACCCGGCAACGCGTCGCGTTATGCCCAAACCGCATTCGAATCGGCGGCTTGCCCGGCGGGGAGGCCCTCTCGACATCGCCGGGGGAGGATCGTAGACTCTCTGCGTGCTGGCCAACGGGGCCTAGCCGAGACCGGCCCTCACCGCAAGGAGACTCTCCATGAAGATCGTCCGCTTCTCTCAGAATGGTCACGCTCCCCGCCTCGGCTGCTTCCTCGGCCAGGACCGCGTCGCCGACCTCGAGGCGACCGCCACCGCGTACCTCGCGGCCCGCGGGGTGGTGCGCGCGGCGACCATCGCGGCGGCCCTGTTCCCTGCCGACAGCACCCGCGGCTTCCTGGAGGGCGGCAGCGCGAGCCAGGACATGCTGACCGCGATGATGGAGAGCGTGCGGGGCGGCAAGCTCCAGCCGGTGGCCCACCCCCTGAACGCGGTGCGGCTGCACGCGCCGATCGCGGATCCGGGCAAGTTCATCTGCATCGGGCTCAACTACAAGGACCACGCGGCCGAGACCAACAACGCCCCGCCGAAGGAGCCGCCGGTGTTCCCCAAGTGGGCCAACGCGATCCAGGATCCGGGCGAGCCGATCCTGCGGCCGCGCGGGGAGAAGACCTTCGACTGGGAGGTGGAGCTGGGCGTGGTGATCGGCCGCACCGCCCGCTTCGTGAAGAAGGAGCAGGCCCTCGACTACGTGTACGGCTACACCATCATCAACGACGCGAGCGCGCGCGACTTCCAGTTCCACACCAGCCAGTGGGGCGCGGGCAAGGCGGGCGACACCCTGGCCCCGGTCGGCCCCTACATCGCGGACCGCACCGAGATCCCGGACCCGCACGTGCTCGATCTGAAGACGTGGGTCAACGGGACGCTCATGCAGAACGGCTCCACCCGCAACTTCATCTTCGACGTGGGCTACATCATCCAGTACCTGACCAACTTCATGACCCTCTCGCCGGGCGATCTCATCGCCACCGGCACCCCCGCCGGGGTGGGCTTCTCGCGCAAGCCGCAGGTCACGCTCCAGCCGGGCGACAAGGTGAAGCTCGAGATCACCGGCCTCGGCACGCTCGAGAACCCGGTGAAGGACGCCTGAGCGGGGGCGCGGCCATGGCCGTCCGCACCTTCCTCCACTACGCCCTCGAGGTCCCGGACCAGACGACCGGGCAGCGCTTCTACGAGGACTTCGGCCTCGTGGACGGCACCGGCGCGAGCGACGCGGTTCGCCTGCGCCCGGACCGGCTCGGCCGCGACGCGGTGCTGCTCTACGGAGGCGCGCGCAAGCGCCTCCACCATCTCTGCTACGGGGCGCCCGGGGAGGACTTCGTCCGGGTGCGCGAGTCGCTCCGCCGCGCGGGCGTGCGCGAGATGGATCCGCCCGCGGGCGCTCCCGAGGGCGGCGTCTGGATCCGCGATCCCGACGGCAACGCGGTCAACATCCGCGACGAGGCGCCCGCCGCCGGCCCGGCCGAGCCGCCGCTCACCCTCAACGGGCCCGGCTGCGTGCAGCGCGAGATCGTCCGCGGCTACCCGGAGCGGGGACGGCGCATCGCCCCGCGCAAGCTCGGGCACGTGCTGCTCTTCACTCCCGACATGGAGCGCCTCATGCGCTTCTACACCGGGACGCTCGGCATGAAGCTCTCCGATCGCTCGCGGGGCATCATCGCGTTCCTGCGCTGCAACACCGACCACCACACCCTGGCCCTGCTCTCCTCGCACGCCCCCGGCTTCCACCACGCCTCGTTCCAGGTGGGCAGCGTGGACGAGATCGCGATGGGCGCCGTCCACATGGCCGAGCGGGGCTGGCAGCCCGGCTGGGGCCTCGGGCGGCACGTCATCGGGTCGAACTTCTTCTACTACCTGCGCGACCCGTGGGGCAGCTTCAGCGAGTACTACTACGACCTCGACTACATCCCGGAGGCTTGCGCGTGGGAGCCGCGGGACTTCCCGCCCGAGGACTCCCTCTACATTTGGGGCCCGCCCTGCCCGGCCGACTTCGGCGAGAACAAGGAAGCATGGACCTAGAGTTCCTCCACTCCCTCGCGCAGCCCGCCACCACCAAGATCGTCCTCTGCTCCCTCGACGGCCTCGGCGGCCTGCCCGAGCCGCGCACCCGCAAGAGCGAGCTCGAGACCGCGCGCCTCCCCACCCTGCACGCCCTCGCCGGCCGCTCCGCCTGCGGCCTCCTGCGGCACGTCGGCCCCGGAATCACGCCGGGCAGCGGGCCCGGCCATCTCGGCCTCTTCGGCTACGATCCCCTGCGCTTTCCGGTGGGCCGCGGGGTCCTCGAGGCGCTCGGCATCGACTTCGAGCTGCAGGGCGGCGACGTGGCCGCGCGCGGGAACTTCTGCACCGTGGACGCGCGCGGGGCCATCACCGATCGGCGGGCGGGGCGCATCGGGACCGATCTCTGCGTGAAGCTCTGCGAGCGGCTCCGCACCATCCGCCTCGACGGCGTGCAGCTCCTGGTGGAGCCGGTGAAGGAGCACCGCTTCGTCCTCGTCCTGCGGGGCTCGGGCCTTTCCGGCCGCCTCTCCGAGACCGATCCGCAGCAGCTCGGGGTGCCGCCCCTGCCGGTCTCCGCGCTCGCGCCCGAAGCCGAGAAGACCGCCGCCCTCGTCAACGCCTTCGTGGAGGCGGCCCGCCCGCTCCTGCGCGACGCGGCGCCCGCCAACATGCTGCTGCTCCGCGGCTTCGACCAGCGCCCCCACCTGCCGCTCTTCCCGGAGACGTTCCGCCTCCGGGCCGCCGCCATCGCGGCCTACCCG
>DASZJM010000617.1:0-4086 GCA_035948165.1 Candidatus Methylomirabilota bacterium | reverse complement strand
ACCTGACCACGGTGGGCTACGGCATGGGCGCGGCCTACGGGCGCGGGATCACCCGCGTGCGCGAGGTGCACTGGCTCCGCGAGCTCGGCATCGCCCAGGCCCTCTGGGTCCTCGAGGTCGACCGGCTCGGCCCCTTCCTGGTGGAGGGCGACGCGGCGGGCAAGAGCCTCTTCGCCCTCGCCAACCGCGAGATCAACCTCCGCATCGCGGAGGTCTACAAGACCCTTCCGCCCCCCGCCCTCTCCCGCTTCGGCGAGATCCTCTCCCGCACCGACGAGGTCGTCTGACGGGGTCAGGTCTTACATTCCGACATCACCCCGACGTCAGCGCGAAGACGGGGTGCCGAGCGGCCTCGGCTTCGAAGGCGGTGAGCGGTGAGTCGGGCGTGACGTCGAAGTAGGGGCGGGTGATCGGCACGCGGGTCACGTAGCGGCGGAGCACCGGCGCGGCCTCGGCCGCGCCGAGCGCGCGGAGCGACACGGTCTCGGCCCGACGCCCGCGCGTGAGGGTGACCCGGCCGGCGGCGCGGGCGTTGCGCACCCACGGCACCTCGCCATACGGCGCCACGAGCCAGCGCTGCCCGCCCTCCTCGACGAGCGTCACCGGCGTGGACAGCGGGCGGCCGGTGCGACGGCCGGGGACCGTGAGCAGGTAGGTGGGCCCCGGCATCAGGCCGAGCGTGAGCAGCAGCCGGACCACGCGGTTGGCCGCGCGTCGGGCCGGGGTCAGGCGATAGGTGGCGGCCATTGGGTTGTCACCACCCCTCACCACCCTGGCCCTCTCCCCTGAGGGGAGAGGACTTGGCGGCGGACTCGCGCGCCGCGGCCGAGAAGATGCCGCGGGTCATCAGCGCGTGGGCCGCCGCCGCGCGGCGCTCGTAGATCTGGGCGCGCGCCGCGTGCACCTTGCGATCGGCGGGGGCCACCGCGGCCGCCCAGTCGATCAGGTGGCTCGCCACGTCGAGCCGTCCCTCCGCGGCGACGGCGCGCGCCCGGGCGACCAGGCCCGCCACGCCGCCCGCCAGCGCCGCGACCTCGCCCGCGAGCGCGGCGGTGGACGCGGGCTGCAGATGCGCGGGCGCGCCGTCGTACCAGCCGCCGTAGAGCCGCCACAGGTTGCGCACGACGTACTCCGGCTCGTCGTACACCGCCCGGAGATAGGGCCGCTCGGCCAGACGCGCGGGCGGGCGGACCTCGCGCACCACCTGCTCGAGCGTGGCGCCCGCGTTCATCAGCGCGAGCGTCTGGCTCACGAGCGCCTCCAGCCACTCCGCGGTCTCGCCGAGGGCCTGCCGCACCCGCTCGGCTCCGAAGATCGGCGGGCCGTGGCCCGGGATCAGCAGGGTGGCCTCGCGCTCGGCCATCACCCGCAGGGCGGCGGCCCACTCCGGCGCGTAGCGCTGCGCCTTCTGGGGGTTGCCCGCGTTGGGGGCCACCCAGAGGAAGAGGTCGCCGGTCCAGAGGACGCGCCTCTCCGGCCACCAGAGCCAGGTGTGGTCGTCGGTCTCGCCCCGCGCGTGCTCGAGGTCGAGCCCGAGGCCGTCGGCCTCGAAGCGCAGGGTCCGCTCGTAGGTGGTGTCCGGGTAGACGTACTCGGTCGGCCAGCGTGGCGCCCGCGAGAACTGGCGCGCGTTGATCAGCGTGTTGTAGCCGGCGGTCGCCCGGTAGCGGTCGAAGCGCGCGGCTACGTCCCGATGCGCCGCGATCCGGGGCCGCGGCCAGCCCTTCTCGGTCGCCTCGGCCAGGAAGGGCGGCAGGCCGAAGGCGTGATCGGCGTGGCCGTGGGTGTAGATCGCGCCGCGCACCGGGGCCGGGTCGATGGCGCGGACGGCCGCGAAGGTCCGGTCCCGCGCCGCCTCGCTCGAGGTGTCGACCAGCACGAGCCCGTCGCCCGCACGGATGACCGAGACGTTGGCGAAGGCGTGGAGGAAGAAGACGCCGGGGGCGATCTCCTCGGTGGCTCCGGTGGGCGCCCAGCAGGTGTAGGGCTCGATCGCGCCCGACCAGCACTGCTCGGCCATCTCGCGGATGCGGCCCATGTCGATGGCTCCCGCGAGGCTAGACGCGGGTGCGTCCCCGCCACTCCTCGATCTGGGCGCGGTGCTCCTGGTAGTGATGCCGGCTGTTGAGATCCACGATCTTGTGGGCGGTCTTGCCCGGGACGTACCGCTCCTCCGGCACCGCGGCGGCGGCCTCCAGGAACGCGGCGTGGGAGGCGTCCAGCTCCTTCAGGATCAGGGCGGTGCTCGCGGCCTTCCGGCCGTCGGCGAAGCGCGCGTTCCACGCGTCCACGTCGTCGTACGAGACGCCCTCCGGGATCGGGCGCTCGCCCCGGCTCATGCGCAGGAGCGCCGGCCCCAGCTCGCGGTGCCAGCCCGAGATATGGGCCACGATCTCGCGCACGCTCCACGTGCCGAGCCACGCCTCGCGCATCCGCTCCTCGTCCAGTCCCGCGATCGCGCGCTTGAACGCGGCGAGCTCGGTCTCGGCGCCCTTCAGCAGCTCCGTCTTCTCGCTCATGCTCTGCCTCCGCGGAGTCTCGGCTGGCTCAACCGGCCCCGCGGGGCGGGATGCGCTTGTAGAAGAGCAGCTCCCGCACGCCCTGGGGCAGATTGTCGATGTGTCCGCTCGGCGCGAAACCGAGCGCGGTGTGCATCCGGATCGACGCGACGTTGGTCTCCTCGGTGGAGGAGAAGAGCCGTGGGGTGGGGGAGACCGCCTCGACCGACTTGAAGAACTCCCGGGCGATGCTCTTGCGCCGGAAGTCCTCGCGCACCACCACCAGGCTCACGAAGGTGCACTGGAACCAGTCGAGGCGGTAGGCGATGAAGCCCACCACCTCGCCTTCCGCCTCCGCGACGATCAGGTGGTGCCGCTCCATGTGGGAGCGGATGAAGGCGGGCGCCCGTTCCTCCCCGATGACCTGGCCCGCGAGGGTCGTGCAGCCCACCGAATCCGCCACCCGCGGGAGTCGAATCTCGATCACGGAGCGGAGGCGCCGCCTAGTAGGTGCCGGGGCGGATGCGCTTGAAGAGCTCCTTCAGCTTGTCGGCGGTGAAGCCGGGGCTCTGGCACACCTTGATGATCTCGCGCTCGTCGGCCTCGACCTTGGCGATGGCCTCCGGGATCTTCGCCGCGATGTCCGGGGGGATCGTGCAGACCCCGTGCTGGTCGCCGTGCACCAGGTCGCCCGGCTTGATCCAGAGGCCGCCGACCTTGACCGGGATGCCGAAGTCCACCATGTGCACGTTGGCGTGGGAGACCGACACGTGGGCGGCGCAGAACTGGAAGCCGAGCGCGCGCACCTCGTCGAGATCGCGCACCGAGCCGTCGGTCACCACCCCCACGCAGCCGAGCGCGCGGTGGATGTTGGCCTGCACCTCGCCCCACTGAGCGCCCTGGCCGCGCGGGTCGTCGAGGTCGTGGACCACGATCACCCGCGGCGCCGGGATCGACAGGACGAAGTCCCACCAGCCGTAGGTGCTGGCCCGGTGGCCCTCGATGGGGCCGGCCTCGGCCCGGATGACGCAGGGGACGGCGTAGCCCACCATCGGCCCCATCTCCGGGAAGAGCGCGCGGATGGATGACGAGACGTTGCCCTGCTCGCGCGGCCGCACCTTGAAGGTCTCGATGGCGTTGGCGACGCTGGGGCTGGTGATCTTCTTGAGCGCTTCGATCTCTTGCGCGGTGAGCGGCACGGTGTCCTCCCTCTGGAGTTGACGGCTGGGTCGGGTCAGATAGTGCCCTTTCGCCGCTCGGTCAGCAACTGCTCGATCTCGGGGATGACCTGCTCGATGCCGCGCATGTTCGGGTTGATGCGGAGGGCGCGGCGGAAGTAGGTGAGCGCGCGCTCCGGCTGGTCGAGGCGCAGGTAGATCTGCCCGTAGCCGGCGAGCGCGCCGAAGTGGGCCGGGTTGCGCTTCATGACCTCGTCGCAGTCCTTGAGCGACTTCTCGTTCTCGCCCATGAGGAAGTAGAGGGTCGCGCGCTTGTTCCAGGCCTCCGCGAAGTCGGGCCGGCGCTCGATGATCTTCGTGAACGTCTGCACCGCCGCGTCCCCGTCGCCCCGGCTCATCTGCTCGACGCC
>DASZJM010000616.1:0-9084 GCA_035948165.1 Candidatus Methylomirabilota bacterium | reverse complement strand
GCTGGTCACCACCTACGCGATGCCGACCGCCGAAGGCGGGGACGGCTACGGCTACGACATCGCGATCAACCCGCGGAAGAACGTGCTGCTGACCTCGAGCTTCACCGGGTGGAACAACTACATGATGGAGCTGGGCAAGCTGGTGGCCAACCCCGAGGCCATGAAGCGCTTCGGCAGCACGATGGTGATCTGGGACCTCAAGGCGTTCACGCCCAAGAAGGTGCTCGCGGTCCCGGGGGCGCCGCTCGAGATCCGCTGGTCGCTGAAGGACGGCGACAACTGGGCGATCACCGCGACCGCGCTCACCTCGAAGCTCTGGCTCGTCAAGCCGGACGCGAACGGGGAGTGGCAGGCCAAGGAGGTGGCCACCATCGGCGACCCGGCCAAGATCCCGCTCCCGGTCGACATCAGCATCCGCAACGACGGCACCGGGCTCTGGGTGAACACCTTCATGGACGGCAAGACCCGCTACTTCGACCTGAGCAATCCCGAGCAGCCCCGGCAGACCTACGAGAAGGTCACCGGCAAGCAGGTCAACATGATCTCCCAGAGCTGGGACGGGACCCGCGTCTACATCTCGTCCTCCCTGCTCGCCAACTGGGACAAGGCGGGCGCGGACAACGAGCAGTTCGTGCGCGCCTTCAAGTGGGACGGCAAGGAGCTGACCCCCGCGTTCGAGGTGGACTTCAACAAGGAGAAGCTCGGCCGCGCGCACCACATGAAGTTCGGCAGCCGGGCCATGAAGGCCGCCTACCGGGACGCGCCCCTGGCCAGCGCGCGGTAGTCCGATGCCGCGCCCGCTCCTCCACACTGCGGCGTGGCTCGTCGTGGGCCTGGCCCTCGGGGGCCTGGCTCTCGCCGGGCCGGCGGGGGGCCACGGCGACGAGGCGCGCGATCAGCCGCCGCCGGTGAAGGCCGACTTCACGCCCCCCGTCCCGGGCTCCTACACGCTCCACCGCATCATGCGGGCGCCGAGCGGTCTGGTCGTCGGCCTGGACGGGCGCACCCGGCCGCTCGCCGATCTCACCACGGGCAAGATCACGCTCCTGAGCTTCGTGTACACCCGCTGCCGCGACGCGTGGGGCTGCCCCCTCGCGTACCGGGTCTTCGACGCGGTGGGCACCGCGATCGAGCGCTCTCCGGCCCTCCGCTCTCGCGTGCGTCTGGTGACGCTCTCCTTCGATCCGCGCCACGATACGCCGGCGGTGATGCGGCAGTACGCGGGCGAGCAGTCGACCCGCGGCCTCGACTGGCGCTTCCTGACCACGCCCTCGGAGCATGCCCTGCTTCCCCTGCTCGCGGGCTTCGGGCAGGACGTCCGCGCCCCCGCCACCGGAGGGCCGGACGAAACGGGGCAGCTGACTCACATGCTCAAGGTGTTCTTGATCGATCCGCGCGGCGTGGTCCGTGAGATCTACAGCACCGCCTACCTCTACCCCGAGGTAGTGGTCGCCGACATCGAGACGCTCCGGCTCGAGCGCGCTGCGCCGGTCGGGGCGGCGGTCAGGACGCGCCCGACCCGCTGATCCGCTTCGGGGCGCCGCCGGTCGCCACCCCGCCCGTGACGTTTGCCCGGCATCGGCCGTTATACGGAATGAGGCCATGGCGCCAGGTACTCCGGCGGCAGAGATCCCTCTGAGCGGGGACGACGAGCGGCAGCTGATCGAGGCCGCACAGGCGGACCCTCGCCGCTTCGCCGAGCTGTACGAGCGCAACTTCGACCGGGTCTACGCGTTCATCGCCCGCCGGACCGACGACCGCCTCGCGGCCGAGGATCTCACCTCCGAGGTGTTCCACCACGCGCTCGCCCACCTGGGCCGGTTCGAGTGGCGCGGCGTACCGTTCGCCGCCTGGCTGCTCCGGATCGCGAGGAACGCGGTCGCCGACCGGTGGGAGCGCATGGCCCGCGAGCACGGAGCGCCGACTCCGGCCGCCGAGGACGACGGAAGCCGGGACGACGACGTCGGCCGCCGGGTCATGCTGGCCGATCTCGTCGGTCGCCTGCCGAGCGACCAGCGGCGCGTCGTGCTGGAGCGCTTCGTCGAGCAGAAAAGTATTCGCGAGATCGCCGACACGCTCGGGCGCACGGAGGGCGCGGTGAAGCAGCTCCAGTTCCGCGCGCTCGAGAGCCTGCGAGCCCGCATGAGGGACACCCATGAGTGAGCAGGCCCGGATCGATCGATTGGCGGAGGCGCTGGAACGCGCGCTCGCCGACCCGCGCGCTCGGCTGACCGCCGACGACCCGCCCGCCGACCTGGACGTCGCCGGGCTGCTTCGCATCGCCCTAGACCTGCGCGATCTGCCCCGCCCGGAGTTCAAGACCCGGCTCGGAGCTGATCTCGCGAGGAGAGCCGCCATGACCACCACCGCGACCGACCCGACCACGTCCCGGGGCGTCCAGAGCGTGATTCCGTACCTGGCCGTCCGTCCCGCCGTCGAGCTGATCGAGTTCGTGACGCGCGCGTTCGGTGCCCAGGAGCTGCTGCGGACCACCGGTACGGGCGGCGGAGTCCACGCCGAGGTCAGGATCGGCGACACCCGGATCATGATCGGCGGCGGCGAGGCCTGGGGCGGCTCGCCGATGCCGACCGGGCTACACCTCTACGTCCCCGACGCCGACCGGACGTATCGGGCCGCGCTCGAGGCCGGAGCCGACTCCCTCTATCCCCCAGTCGACCAGCCCTACGGTGACCGCGAGGCGGGAGTCAAGGACGTCGCGGGCAATCACTGGTACATCGCGACACAGCGGACCGGCGGCCACGTACCCGCAGGGCTCGGAACCGTGACGCCCTTCCTGCATCCACGCGGGGCGCCCCGGCTGATCGAGTTCCTGAAGGGGGCCTTCGCCGCCGACGAGATGGGGATTCACCACGGACCCGACGGCGCCATCGCCCATGCCAAGGTCCGCGTGGGGGAATCGGTGATCGAGATGGGCGAGGCCCACGGCGAGTGGGGGCCCATGCCCACGATGTTCTACGTCTACGTGGACGACGTGGACGCCTGGTATCGGCTGGCTCTCGCGGCCGGAGCGACGTCGCTCGAGGCCCCGGCCCTCCAGCCGTACGGCGAGCGCCGGGCGGCCATGCGCGATCCCTTCGACAACGTGTGGTATCTCGCCGCGCGGGGCACGTGAGCGCGACGCAACCGCAGGCTCAGTCGACGATCCGTACCCCTGGCTTGATCTGGCCCGCCGAGAGGTAGGAGGCGGCGAGACTTTCCGGGCTGTAGGGCGGCAGCTTCGCGGCCCGCAGCCGATCCGCCCCGGCGAGCCGCTCCACCACCGAGCGGTGGACGGCCAGCCCCGGCGGGAACGCGCGGTGGCCGGTAGGTAACAGGGTCCACGGCGCCTGGGCCCACGGCGCATGCGCGATCCCGCACGCGTCGGGCTTGAGGACGACCCCCGGCTTCGCGGCGAACGCGACGCCGAGCTTGGTCAGCTCCTCGACGACCCACTGCAGGCCGCCGTCGGACAGGCCGCTCTCGCTATCCGGGTAGCCGCCGCCCACGTCCGCGTGCGCGCCCGGGAACAGCACCTGGACGATGCGATCGTCGGGCTCCCAGAGGGTCGGCGTGAAGTTCGACCGCTGCTCGTCGACCGAGACCGCGTGGAGGCCGTGGCGCACCTTCTGGCTCAACGCGAGGTCGGCGAACTGGAACGCGTCGAGCTGGGTGTCGGTCTTCAGGTTGTAGGCAGGGATCCCGAGTGATCCGACCGTGTCCCACACCACGACCCCCTCGATCGGCACGTCGGTGATCCGCGGCGCGACCGCGGGCGACTGCAGGAAGCCGGGTAGATCGACCGCGACCTCGGCCATGGTGCGCAGCAGGCTCTTGCGCTCCTTCAGCACCTCGCGCCGGTACGTGAACCACTCGGCGGAGCCCAGGCGATAGGCCTGCGTCCGGTCGCCCGCGAGATCGTTGCGGATGGGGTCCAGGAGCCCACGGGCCGCGATCAGGCCCGCGAGGGCGCGTGCGGTGTACGCGCCCCGGCTGAATCCCAGGATGAAGATGCGGTCGCCGGGCTCGAAGCTCCGGGAGATGAAGGTGTACCCGCGCACGACCCGCGTGACGAGCCCGGCGCCGCCCCCACCACCGAGGACCCGCACCAGGAAGTTCTTCGAGTCGCCGACCCCGTGCAGGTACTTGGCGATCTGGGTGGGCTTGCCGTCGGCCCCCGGCACGATCCGCTCCTGCTCGTCGGCCGAGCGCAAGCTGTCCGGCGAGAGGTCGCGGGCCAGGTTCAGGAAGAGCTTGAAGACGTTGGTCCGGCGGCCGCCCTGCTCCTCTTCCTCCTCGGGCTGCCCGGGTCCGTTCCACGTCCCGTCCGCACAGAACACGATGGTCTTCATGCGCTCACCGGCGGCCTGGTCAGCCGCTCCAGGACCTGGAACTGATAGTGGTACGAGTCGACTCCGGAGCCGTTGTAGCGCCTCACCGCGTAGGGCCAGTCGCAGCCGAGCGTCGCCCGATCCGGCACCCGGGAGTATTCCGTCTCGGGATGGTACGGGGTCGCGTGCAGTGTGTCGGTGGCGCCTGGATAGACCGGAGCCCCCGCCGCGATGTCGACGAGGTGCTCGGCGGCGCAGCGCACGCAGTCGGTCATGAAGCGCGGATCGTCCGGCGCGTATCGGCAGGGTCGGAGGGCTCCGTCGCCGATCTCCTTGATCCGGTCGTCGGCCTGCTGGCCGGGGGTCGAGCCCGCGACGAAGAGCTCGTACTTGCTCCGCAGCTCCCTCACCGCGCGCTGGACGTTCTTGATCGGGTCCACCATGACGCCGGCGACCTCGGCGGCGGTCGGCGGGTGGTGGAAGAGCGTGAACTGCCCGATCCCGTAGCACCCGCGACGTGATGCGATCTGGATGGCCGTGATCGCCGTGATCGAGCCCGACCACGATGAAGTTGTCGGCGTTGTCGCCGCTCGGCACCCGGTACTGCATCCCGCCGCTCTCCTGGAGAAAGATCGCGAGGAGGAACGGGCGCGGGACGGGCAGCCCCACGAGCTGCTGGACCTGGGCGAGGGCGTCCTGGTTGGCCTTCGCCGGCTCGGCCGAGCGAGGTAGCGTGGGGATCCGCGGGTCGCCCAGGATGTCCTCGATGCAGGCGGCCAGCCGCTCGTCGACGACTCCGGTCAGGCCGGTGACGCGGCCGCGATTGAACGTCTGGAGCGCGACCGGGGCGTCCCCGTCGCTTCCGTGCTGCCCGGCGGTCAGGAGATCGTACTGCAGCGCGCGCACCGCGCTCGCGGTGCCGGCGCCGAACTGCCCGTCGATGCCGGCCCGCAGGTAGCCGAGCGACCGCAGGTCCTCCTGCAGGCTCTTGGCGAGCGGGTCGGGTGGTCCCGATCGGGGCCGCAGCTCGAGCCCGGGCTGACGATACGGACGCCTCATCGGCCTTCCCAGCCTACGAACCGCCCCGGGGCTCTGTCAACATTCGGGGGCGCCTGAATCGACGGGGCGAATCGCGCGATCGAAAGGGCAATCATGAGCACACCGGCGGCGATCGAGCGGCGGCCCCTGCCTAAGGCGGCCACCCGCCCAAACGCAAGCACTCGGTGCTACCATGTGTGGCCGTAGGCCACCTTCTCGGAAGAAGGAGCGCAGCCCGTGAGCACGTCCGACCGCAGCGACCGCGCCGATCGCATCAGGGGCGTCCTCTCCCCGGTCGTCACCCCGTTCAAGGCCGACCTCTCGCCCGATCCGGAGCGCTTCGTGCGCCAGTGCCGCTGGCTCTTGTCCCAGGACGTGGGCCTCGCGGTGTTCGGCACCAACTCGGAGGCCAACTCGCTCTCCACCGAGGAGAAGGTGGAGCTGCTGGACCGGCTGGTGGCGGGCGGCATCGACCCGGCGCGGCTCATGCCGGGCACCGGCTGTTGCGCGCTGACCGACTCGGTGCGGCTCACCGCGCACGCCATGAAGCTCGGCGCGGGCGGGGTGCTGATGCTGCCGCCCTTCTATTACAAGGGCGTCTCCGACGACGGGCTCTTCAAGAGCTTCGCGGAGGTGATCGAGCGAGTGGGCGACCGGCGGCTGCGCCTGTACGTCTACCACATCCCGCCGGTGTCGCAGGTGCCGATCACCCTCGGCCTCATCGAGCGGCTGCTCAAGGCGTACCCGGACGTGGTGGCCGGGGTGAAGGACAGCTCGGGCGACTGGAGCAACACCAAGGCCATGCTCGACGCCTTCGCGGCGGGCGGCTTCGACGTCTTCGCGGGCAGCGAGACGTTCCTGCTCGCCAACATGCGCGGGGGCGGCGCGGGCTGCATCAGCGCCACCGCCAACGTGAACCCGGCCGCCATCGCGCGGCTCTACCGCGAGTGGCAGACTCCGGAGGCGGACGCCCAGCAGACGCGCCTCGACGAGATCCGCGGCATCATGCAGCGCTACCCGATGATTCCCGCGCTCAAGGCGGTCATCGCCCGCTACGGCGGTGACTCGGCGTGGGTCACCGTCCGCCCGCCGCTGGTGGCCCTCACCCCGGAGCAGCGCGCCGCGCTCGCGGCCGAGCTGGGGCGCGCCGCCTTCACCATGCCCGGGCTGGGGGAGTAGCGCCATGCGAGAGCTGGCGGCCCGCCTCGACGCCCTCTGCGACGCGCTCCCGTTCCAGACGAGCTGGTACCTGAAGGACCTCGCGAGCGGCGATCGCGCCGACCGCCAGGGCGATGTGCCGGTGCCCTCGGCGAGCACGCGCAAGATCTCCATCATGATGGCCGCGCTCAAGGCGGTGCACGACGGCAAGCTCGCGCTCGACCAGAAGGTGGTGATCGACGCGAAGTACCAGGACAACGACTCGGGGACGTTCCAGCACCTGACCCCCGGCTTCTGGATCACCTTCCGCGACGCGCTGGTGATGATGATCATCGTCAGCGACAACACGTGCACCGGCCAGGTGGTGGACCTGGTCGGCCTCGGCGAGATCCAGCGCTTCTGCGAGTCGGTCGGCATGAGCCGCACCATCCATCGCTTCGGCATCCCGCCGCGGCTCGGTCCCGATCACGCGCTCGAGCAGGTGACGAGCACCACCCCCAACGACCAGGGGCTGCTGCTCGAGCTCATCCTGCGCGGCACCACCGACGCCGCGGTCGCCGCGCGCATGGGGGTGACCCCCGCCCTCTGCCGGCTCGGGCTCGACATCCTGTCGTGGCAGAAGCTCAAGGCCCGGCTGCCCTCGCAGCTGCCCCTCGGCACCAAGATCGCCCACAAGACCGGCACTGGATCGCGCGGCTTCATGGACGCGGGCATCGTCTGGAAGGGCGACCGGCCGCTCTTCATCCTCACCGCCTACACCGACCGCGTACCCGCTGCGCTGCCCGACGGCACCCCCGGCTTCACCGCCGCCAACACCCTGATCGGGCGGATGGCGCGGGTGGCCTACGACGCGCTCGGCGCCTAGGTCCTCGGCCCGTGGCCGCGAAAACTCCGCCGAAGGAACCACCCGCCCCCAAGCGGGCGATGAGCATCCACGCGCATCCCGACGACCAGGAGTTCACGGTCGGCGGCACGCTCGCCAAGTGGGCGCGCGCCGGCTGCGAGGTGATCACGGTGTGCCTCACCAGCGGCGGCGCCGGCTCCAACAAGTACACGCCGCGCGACATGACCCGCCACGCCCTCGTGCCCATCCGCGAGGACGAGCAGCGCGAGGCGTGCCGGCTGCTCGGCGTCAAGGAGACGATCTTCCTCGGCTACGAGGACGGGCAGCTCGAGCCGTCGATCACCATGCGGCGCGATCTCACCCGCCTGATCCGCCGGCACCGTCCGGAGGTGGTGGTGTGCGGCGATCCCACCATGCGCTTCTACGGCACCACCTACATGAACCATCCCGACCACCGGGTCGCGGCCGACGTCACGCTCGACGCGGTGTTCCCGTCGGCGGGCACGCGCCTGATCTTCCCCGAGCTGCTCGACGAGGGACTCGAGCCCCACGAGGTGCGGCAGGTGTACATCCACGGCGCGGAGCGGGCGGACACCTACGTGGACATCGGCGAGGTCCTCGAGGTGAAGCTGGCCGCGCTGCGCGCGCACAAGAGCCAGATGGGCGAGTGGGACCCCGGCGAGATGATCACCCAGTGGGCGCGCGAGCAGGGCAAGCGCCGCAAGCTGGCCGCCGCCGAGGCCTACCGCCGGATGGTGCTACAGGATTCCTGAGCGCCGGGGCGACGCCCGCCTACTCGGTGTGCGGCGCGACCTGGATCCAGCCGTGCGGGCACGCGGCCACGGTGGGATAGTACCCGGCGGGATCCTGGCAGTAGTACCAGTAGCCCGAGACCGGCGTGCTGGGCGCGCGCTGGACGTAGTCGGTCGGCGGCGGCGTCACCACCACCGGGGGCGGATAGTCGTAATACGGGTACGGGTAGCCGTAGTAGTAGGGGTAGTACGGGTAGTAGCCGCCGTAGAACCGCGGGCCCACGAACACCCGCGGGCCGAAGAAGACCCGTGGCCCGTGGAAGCCGTGGCGGAAGCCGCCGCGCCCGCGGTCCCAGGCCGACGCGTCCCCCGGCGCCAGCACCCCTAGCAGGAGCGCGATCCCGGTCACCGCCACCACCCACCCGATCAGCTGCTTCCCCATGATTCCAGTCTCCACCCGGCGCTAGCGGCCGTCTAGCCGACGTAGCCCTTCTGGTGGAAGTAGTTGGCGCGATAGAACTCGCGCACCAGGTCGCCGTAGACCGCGGGCGGATAGCGCGGCGGGTCGTCGGGGCCGGTGCAGCTCGGCAGGCACTCGATCACCGCGGTCGGAGAGGGGCTGTAGAAGAAGGCGATCGAGTAGCGGTCCGTGCCGGACTCGTTCAGCACCGCGTGCGGGGTGGAGAGGAACCGGTCGTTCGACCAGCGCTTCATCATGTTCCCCAGGTTGACCAGAAACGTCCCGGGGATGAGCGGGGGCGCGAGCCACTCGCCCGACGGCAGCCGTACCGCGAGCCCGGGCACGTCCATGCGGGCCAGGATCGTGACGAACGAGTTGTCGGTGTGCGGGCCCTGCCCGAACTGCTCGTCGTCGGCGATGTCCTGGGGCGGGTAGTGCAGGAACCGCAGGTTGATGTGGGCCTCGCCCGCGAAGAACGGCGCGAAGTGGCCCGCGGGCATCCCG
>DASZJM010000615.1:0-3092 GCA_035948165.1 Candidatus Methylomirabilota bacterium | reverse complement strand
GTCGCCGCTCTACCTGCACGACCAGGGCCACACCGTCGGCACCATCGGGATCGCGGTGTCGCTGCACCTGGGTGGCATGTACGTGTCCTCGCCGCTCTCGGGCTGGCTCTCCGACCGCTTCGGCCGCATGCCGGTGATCGCATCCGGCGCCCTCATGCTGATCTTCGCAGTGGCCATCGCGGGGCTCGCCCCCGGGCAGGCCGGCGCCACGATCATCCTCGGGCTGTTCCTGAACGGCATCGGCTGGAATCTCGCGTTCGTCTCCGGCAGCGCGCTGCTCACCGACGCGCTCTCCCCCGTCGAGCGCGCCTCGGTGCAGGGCCTCGCCGACCTGCTCATGGGGCTGATGGGCGCCATCGGCTCCGCGGCGGGCGGCATGATCCTCGGCATCTGGGGCTTCGCGATCCTGAACGCGGTCGGCGGGCTGCTCGTGCTGGGCCCGCTCGGCGTCGCGCTCCTGCTCCGGCCCGCCCCCGCTCCAGCCCGCGGGTGAGCCTCGCCGCGCTGCTGCGGCTCCGCGATCTTCGCTACGTCGCCGCCGGCACCCTCTTCAACTCGGCCGGGAACATGGGCGAGCTGGTGGTGCTGGGCTGGCTCGCGCTCGAGCTGACGAACTCGCCGTTCCTGGTCGGCGCCGCGCTCGGCTGCCGCATGCTGCCGCTCGCCTTCGTGGGCGTGCCCGCCGGCGTGCTCGCCGACCGCGTGCCCCGCCCGCGCCTGCTCCTGATCACCGGGGCCGGCCAGGCCCTGACCGCCGCCACGATGGGCGCGCTGACCCTGCTCGGGGTGGTGACCCTCGGGCAGCTCTTGCTGCTGACCTTCGCGGCCGGCGCGTTTCGCGGTGTCGAGCACGCGGCGCGACAGAGCTACGCCCACGACGTGGTCGGCGCGGGCGCGCTCGTCGACGGGCTCGCGATCCTGGGCCTGGCGATGCGCGCGGGCTGGCTGGTGGGCTCGCTCGGAGTGGGCGCGCTGATCGCGCACCGGGGCTCGGGCGAGGCCTATCTCGCGGTGGCGATCGCCTACCTGCTGGGCGGCCTGGCCCTGCTCCCCGCCCGCGCGCTCGCCCCCGTCGCGGTCGGCGCACCCGACTCGCTCTGGCGCGGCGTCACCGGCTTCGCGACCGCGGTGCGCGAGGACCGCATGCTGCTGGTGCTGATGCTGCTCACCGCCGGCGCGGAGGTGCTGGGCTTCGCGCACCAGGCGCTGCTGCCGAGCCTCTCTCGCGACGTGCTCCACACCGGCCCCGAGGGCCTCGGCGCGATGAGCGCGGCGCGCGCGGTGGGCGGCATCCTGGGCCTCGCGGTCTCGATGCGCGGCCTCCTCGGGGGCGGCGGCGCGGTCTTCGTGGGCGTGCTGGTCGCCTTCGGGGCGAGCCTGGTGGCGCTGGGCGGCGCGCCCTACGTGGTGGGCTTCACCGGCGTCATGATCGTGGTGCTGGCCGCGAACGCGGCGGGCGCGCTGGCCGATCTTCTCGCCCAGAGCCTGCTCCAGCTGAGCGTGCCGCATCACCTGCGCGGGCGCGCGGGCGGCGCCTGGGTGGTGGCGATCGGCTTCGCCCCGCTCGGCCAGCTCCAGATCGGCGCGCTCGCCTCGCTCCTCGGGGTGAGCGCGGCGCTCGGGGTGAGCGGGCTCGCGCTGGTCGCCCTCGCCTCCGCCACCGTCTTCTTCTATCCGCGACTGCGCGCGCTCTGACCCGGCACGGCCGGCCACACGTTGCCGCTGGCGCCGGACCTTGGTAGGCTCGGGAGACATGAGCTATCGGGAATCCGCGGGCGAGCCAGAGGGAGGGGACATGGCCGGAGCGAGCGTGTCGGAGATGGCGCGGGACATCGTGGTCGCGTTGATCGAGTCCGGCAAGATCCAGCTCGACGCCAACGCCAAGAAGCAGGGCGAGTGGCTGGGCGACCTCTTCAAAGCGGTCCACCAGCGAATCGTGGTCCAGGGCGCGATCGAGGTGCTCGTGGAGGACCAGCTGAAGAACTTCGATCTCGAGGACCTGCGCCAGCTTCGCCAGTTCCTCGACGCGGAGATCGCGGCGCGGAGCTAGCGCGTCACGGGGCCGCGGTCAGGCCGCGCACGCTCCAGACCGGCACCGGGCGCGCCAGGCCCTTCAGGGCGAGCGGGCCCATGCTCTCCGCGTCGACCATCCCCTCCACCGCGACCGCGACGCGCGCCGAGATCAGGATCTGCCCGCCGGCGGCCTCGCCGCACAGCCGAGCCGCGAGGTTCGTGACCGTCCCGATCGCCCCGTAGTCGAGCCGACCCTCGAAGCCGATGGCCCCGATGGTGGCGTAGCCCTGGGCGATGCCCACTCCGAGGGCCAGCTCCCAGCCCCGCTTGCGCCACCGGGCCGCGAGGTCGGCGCTCCGGTCGCGCATCGCGACCGCCATGCGAATCGCGCGCTCGGCCGGATCCGGCACCTCGATCGGGTCGTTGAAGAAGATCATCAGCCCGTCGCCGGTGAAGCGCTCGAGGGTGCCCTCGTGCGCCACGATGAGGCGGCCCATCTCGGTGTGGTACTCACGCAGGACTCCCATGAGCTCCTCCGGCTCGGCGCTCTCCGCGAAGGCGGTGAAGCCGCGCAGGTCGACGAACACCACCGTGATCTCACGCCGGTGCGGAGCCAGGGGATCGGCCGCTCCGCCGGCCACGATCAGCTCGGCGAGCTGCGGCGAGAAGAAGCGCTTGAGCCGGCCGAGCCGTTCGAGCTGAGCCACCTGCTCCGCCACGCGCTGCTCCAGTGTCCGGTTCAGCTCCGCCAGCTCGCGCCGTTGCCGCGCGTCCTGATCGTGCAGCCGCTTCTTCTCGAGGCACGCGCCGATGCGGGCCTGGAGCAGGACCGCGTCGAAGGGCTTGCCGAGATAGTCCTCCGCGCCGAGCTGGATGCAGCGCACCACGCTGTCGAGCTCGTCCAGCGCGGAGATCATGAGGACCGGGATGTCGCGCCGGGCCGGATCGCCCTTGAGCCGCTCCAGCACCGCGTAGCCGTCGAGGTCCGGCATCATGACGTCGAGGAGCACGAGGTCGACCGGTCCGGCCGCGAGCGCGGCGAGGGCCGCGTGCCCGCCCGCGGCGGTCTGCACCTCGTA
>DASZJM010000614.1:0-3646 GCA_035948165.1 Candidatus Methylomirabilota bacterium | reverse complement strand
CGGCCGAGCAGGGCGGACACTTCCGACCCGGCCTGGGTGAAGCGGAAGATGTTGTCGATGAACAGGAGCACGTCCTGGCCTTCCTCGTCCCGGAAGTACTCCGCCGAGGTCACCCCGGTCAGGGCGACCCGCAGGCGCGAGCCGGGCGGCTCGGTCATCTGCCCGAAGATCAGGGCGGTCTTCTCGATGACGCCCGACTCCTTCATCTCGTGGTAGAGGTCGTTGCCCTCGCGGGTCCGCTCCCCTACCCCGGCGAACACCGAGATGCCGCCGTGCTGCTTGGCGATGTTGTTGATCAGCTCCTGGATGAGCACGGTCTTGCCCACGCCGGCGCCGCCGAAGAGACCGGTCTTGCCGCCCCGGGTGTAGGGCTCGAGCAGGTCGACGACCTTGATGCCGGTCTCGAACATCTCGACCTTGGTCGACTGCTGGTCGAACGCGGGCGCGGGCCGGTGGATCGGGTAGGTCTTCGTGCTCTTGATCGGGCCCATCTTGTCCACCGGCTCGCCGGTGATGTTGATGATGCGCCCGAGCGTCTCCTTGCCCACCGGGATCGAGATCGGCTGGCCGGTGTCGTTCACCGGCATGCCGCGGGTGAGACCGTCGGTCGCGGCCATGGCCACCGTGCGCACCTGGCTCTCGCCCAAGTGCTGGGCGACCTCAAGCACCAGCTTCGCGGAGTACGCGAAGACGTCGGTGCTGCCCGCGCCGGGCACCTCGAGCGCGCCGTAGATGGGAGGTAGCTTGCCGGGCTCGAACTCCACGTCCACGACCGGCCCGATCACCTGAACGATCTTGCCCTGGTTCATCCCGTGCTCCTTGTGCTCTGACGTTCGCTACGCCCGGGTGGGCGGACACTCGTTTACTTCTTCAAGCGTTTCATCTGCGGGGGCCTCGACATGGCCCCCGCACTCCCCCAGTTCCGTTTTCGGGCTGCCCGCGCGCTCGCTACGGCGCCGGGCGTCGGCCGTTTCCCCTCTAGGCTTCGACGGCTTGGCGCAGGGCTTCGGCGCCGCCGACGATGTCGAGGAGCTCCTTGGTGATGCGCTCCTGGCGGGCCTTGTTGTACTGGATCGTGAGCACCCCGATCATCTCCTTGGCGTTCTTGGTGGCCGCTTCCATCGCGGTCATGCGGGCGCCGTACTCCCCGGCCACCGACTCCATCAACGCCCGGTACACCTGGGTGGTCACGTGGCGCGGGAGGAGCGCGGCCAGGATGGCCTCGGGGCTCGGCTCGTAGATGTAGTCGCCCGCCGCTGCCTCGCCCTCCCCGTCCGGAGTCGCGGCGGGCTCGATGGGCAGGAGCTGCTCGCGCTTGACCCGCTGCACCGCGACCGACCGGAACTCGTTGTACATGAGGTGGACCTCGTCCACCTCGCCGGCCAGGTACTCCTGCATGAGGCCGCCCGCCAGCTCCTGGGCGTGCGAGTAGGCGAGCTTATCGAAGAAGCCCAGCATCTCCGACTTGATCTGATAGGGCCGGCGGCGGTAGAAGTCGCGCGCCTTCTTGCCCACCACCACCAGGGTGACGCTCGTCTCCCCCTGCTCGCGCAGGAACGCGAGCGAGGCCCGCAGGATGTTCGAGTTGAACGCGCCGCAGAGTCCTTTGTCGGCGGTGATGATCACGAGCCGCTTGCGCGCGGCCTCCCGGCGGACCAGCAGCGGGTGCGCCTCACCCTCCGCGCGGCGGACCAGGCTCGAGAGCAGCTCCGCCATCTTCACCGCGTAGGGCCGCGCGGACATGATCCGCTCCTGGGCCCGGCGCAGCTTGGCCGCGGCCACCAGCTTCATGGCGCGGGTGATCTTCTGGGTGGACTCGACGGAGCGAATGCGCCGGCGGATGTCGCGGAGCGTGGCCATGGCGATCCGGTCCTAGGCGGCCTTGATGCCCCGCGACACGAGGAACTCGGCCTTCGCCGCGTCGATCGCGGCGCCCAGCGCCGAGCGGAGATCGTCGGTCAACTCCTTCTTGTTGGCGACGTCGCCCAGCACCTGCGCGTAGCTGCGCTCGAGGAAGACGAAGAGGAACTCCTCGAACGGCCGGATCTGGTCGATCGGCAGGTCGTCGAGGTGACCCTGGGTGCCCGCGAAGATGATCGCGATCTGCCGCTCGACCGATAGCGGCTGGTACTGCCCCTGCTTGAGCAGCTCGACCATGCGCTGGCCGCGGGCGAGCTGCAGCTGGGTCGCCCGGTCGAGGTCGGAGCCGAACTGGGCGAAGGCGGCCAGCTCGCGGTACTGGGCGAGGTCGAGGCGCAGCTTGCCCGCGATCTGCCGCATCGCCTTGATCTGCGCCGATCCGCCCACGCGGGAGACCGAGATACCCGCGTTGACCGCGGGGCGGATGCCCGCGTAGAAGAGGTCCGACTCCAGGTAGATCTGCCCGTCGGTGATCGAGATGACGTTGGTCGGGATGTAGGCGGCCACGTCGCCGAGCTGCGTCTCGATGATGGGCAGCGCAGTGAGCGAGCCGCCCTTCAGCTCGTCGTTCAGCTTCGCCGCGCGCTCGAGGAGCCGCGAGTGGAGATAGAACACGTCGCCGGGATACGCCTCGCGTCCCGGCGGCCGGCGCAGGAGGAGCGAGAGCTGGCGGTACGCGGTCGCGTGCTTGGACAGGTCGTCGTAGATGCAGAGAGCGTGGCGCCCGGAGTCGCGGAAGAATTCGCCCATCGCGCAGCCCGCGTAGGGCGCGATGTACTGGAGCGGCGCCGACTCGGACGCGGAGGCCACCACCACCGTGGTGTAGGCCATCGCGCCGGTGTCCTCGAGGACCTTCACGACTTGCGCCACCGTCGACCGCTTCTGGCCGATGGCCACGTAGAAGCAGAAGACCCCCTGCCCCTTCTGGTTGATGATGGTGTCGACCGCGATGGCGGTCTTGCCGGTGCCGCGGTCGCCGATGATCAACTCGCGCTGGCCGCGCCCGATCGGGATCATCGCGTCGATCGACTTGATCCCGGTCTGGAGCGGCTCCTTGACCGATCGACGGTCGACCACGCCCGGCGCGTAGCGCTCGATGGCCCGGAACTCCTTCGACTCGATCGGGCCCTTCCCGTCCACCGGCTGTCCGAGGGCGTTGACCACGCGGCCGACGAGGGCCTCGCCCACCGGCACCTGGGCGATGCGTTTGGTGCGCGCGACCAGATCGCCCTCCTTGATCTTGGTGTCGTCGCCGAGGAGCACCGCGCCGACGTTGTCCGCTTCCAGGTTCAGGACGAGCCCGTACACCCCGCCCGGGAACTCCAGCAGCTCGCCGGCGAGCGCCTTCTCGAGCCCGTAGATGCGCGCGACACCGTCGCCGACCTCGATCACGCGCCCGGCCTCCTTGAGGTCGATCTCGGCCTCGTAGCCCTGGAGCTGGCGCTTGATGATGTCGCTGATCTCTTCCGCCTTGATCATGTGCTATCCCCTTGCGAGCCGCTGGCGCATGCGCGCGAGCTGCCCGTCGAGACTGCCGTCGAGAATAAGGCTGCCGACCTGCGCGATGAATCCGCCGAGCAGCGAGCTGTCCACCTGCTCCTCCACGAGGATGCGCTTGCCGAGCACGCGCTCGAGGCGCGTGGCGAGCTGCTGCTTCTCCGCGTCGGTGAAGGCCACCGCGGTGCGGACCTGCGCGCGGGCCCGCCCGTGCTCGGCGTCCACCAGG
>DASZJM010000613.1:0-2711 GCA_035948165.1 Candidatus Methylomirabilota bacterium | reverse complement strand
GCCGCGGCCCCTCGCTCGCGGCCGCGTGCGCGGCGTGGCCGGCGTGGCGGGCCGGCGTCGACTCCACGAGCATCGCGGTGCACCAGAAGATCGCGAGAGCCAGCGCCGCCTCACGGAGCGCCCACACGGTGAGCCGTGTCGCGGGCGTGGCCCGCGCGCCGCGCCGCGGCCCCATCAGAGCCAGCCGGCCGAGGCGGAGGAGCCGCGCGGCGAGGCCGGTGGCACGGCCGGCTCCGAGCCGCGGCAGCACGACGTAGCGGTTGACCGCGCCGCAGCCGACCAGCCCCAGCGCGAGGACGACCTTCACGGCCAGGACGCGCCCGTAGGCGGTCTGCCAGAGCGCGGCGACGGTGGGCAGCTCGACCCACGCGCGGTAGACGCCGCTCAGCACCACGAGGGCGAGGCAGCTGGCGGCCAGGGTGGAGAAGCGCCGCATCACCGCGGGCAGGAGCGCGAGCGGCCAGCGCGGCGCGGCGCGCAGCACCAGCAGCACGAGCGCGAAGAGCCCGCCGGCCCACGCGGTGGCGGCCACCACGTGGACCCAGTCGAGCGCGCCGGTGACCGACACGTCCCCCCAGTCCGCCGCGTGGCCGGTGAGGGTGAGGGTGACCGCGACGCCGAGCGCGAGGGGAACGGCGAGGATCAGGGCGGCGCGCGAGCGGACCGCGGTGAGGGCGAGCAGGATCAGCAGGACGACGCGCGCGCTCCAGATCGTGCCGAAGTGGGTGCGGGTCAGCACCGCGGGCACCGCGGGCAGAGCGGCCCCGAGCCCAGCGGCGCCGCTCATGGTGGCGGTCCGCAGCAAGAGCTCGCCCCCGGACGCGAGCAGCAGCACGAGGGCGCCCACGAGCCGGAGCGCGCGCAGGCGGTCGCGCGTCGCGCCCAGCTCCGGGGCGCGCGCGGGCAGCACGAGCCAGTCCACCGCGATGGCGCCGACCAGCCCGGCGAGCGCGACGAAGCCGACCCAACGGACGACCCAGGCGACGGGCTGCCCCATCACTTCACCCGGAACGGGAAGCTGCCCTCGGTGCGGTGGCCATCGCGGGCCACCACGCTCCAGAAGACCTGGTAGCGCCCTGACGGAAGCGGCGGCAGGCTCACCTCGAGCAGGGTGCGGTCGGCCGGATCGACATGCGCGTCGTCGCGGTCCACCCGGCGCTTGCCCGCGTCCTCCACCCGCAGGGTGCTGAACACCGGCTCGATGGCGCCGTCGAACCAGATGCGCACCGCCGCGGGCGGGGAGTCCACCACGTGGCCGACCCGCGGCTCGGAGTGATCGGGGAACGCGTGCGCCCACGCCGGCGCCCCCGTGGCGAGCAACGCCATCAGGAGCAGCCGGGTGGGCACCCGCCGTGCGTTCAGCGTCACTGGGGCTGGGTGGGCCCGAGGACGCCGTGGAACGGGGTCCAGGTGAAGATCTTCGGCGCGATGTCGTCGAGGTAGAAGTGGATCTGCCCGAGAACCCCGACGTTCTTGCCGGTCATCGTGTTCGCTGGGATCACCGCTTCAACGCTGAGTTGCATGTAGCGCCCGAACCAGATGACCCCGGGATTGATCGTTCCGGTGGTCCGCCCGGTATGCGGCCCCTCGATTGGCGTCTGCATGGCGAACTCCACTAGCGGGATCATGCGATTGAACGGCGCGGGGAGTCCCACGTCTCGTACGAACGATTGCAGATATTGGAGGTTGTACTGTACCGAGAAGCCCCATTTGAAAGTCATAGGGTTGAGGTCGTGCGTGGTCTGAACGTTGCCGTCGTCATCGAGCGAGAACGTCTTGTTGAGCCGCCGGACCGGAATGGCAAGACCCAGGGCCCCCGTGAGGGCGGCGGGCCTGAGCCAATCCACGGCATCGGGCAGGTCGCCAAGACCCTTGCCGAAGAAGAACTGCGGCGTGGCCGTGTCGAAGGAGTCCGCGCCGATCTTCTTACTCCCGGTCCCGCCGATCTCCCAGGCGGCGCCCGCCGAGAGAAGCGTCTCGTGCTCCGCGCTCTTCCAGAAGACGTACTTGAGCGAGACCTCCATGTTGTTGAAGCCGGAGGTTGACGGACCGTCATCGGGATGCAGAAGCGTGTAGGTGCCGCCGAAGGAGATCCCGAGGTTCGGACTCAGTCGCTTGGACAATTCGCCGCTCAGGTCGGTCTGGAGCGTCGGCGGGCTGTCCTCGCCCCCGCGGTTCCTGATGTGTAGGACGGTCGGTAGCGACAGCTCGTCGGCCACGAACGGGTCGTCGATCGCGAGGGTGGCCGGGAAGAAGCGCTGGCCGATCAGCCCGTGGGCCGATACGGACGGCGCCGCCCCGGCCACGAGCCCCAGCGTGCACAGCAGCACGGTGAATCGTCGGATGCTCATCGGTGTCCCCTCCGCGCGCGCACGGACGGATCCGGGCGTGGCGCGATCAGTAGGTGAGATCCAGCGTGAGTCGCGGAGCGACGATCAGGCGGGAGGGGCCCGTCCCTGGACGGGACGGTGGAGCGAGCCGCGGGGCGCGTCGTCGGAGCGAACGAGCAGCGCGGCGGTGACGTCGAGCGGAGGGCGGCCGGTGTCGACCGGATCGGCCGCGCCCCAGGCGAGGTGCTGGGACGAGGCGAGCACCGAGCAGTCCGCGGCGGCGGCCCGATCGGCCAGATGGTGGACCGAGTGCACCGCGGCTTCGACCGCGAAGACGGTCAGCAGCAGCGAGAGGGCGAGCGCCACCGCGCGCCCGCGAGC
>DASZJM010000612.1:0-9348 GCA_035948165.1 Candidatus Methylomirabilota bacterium | reverse complement strand
GGCGCCCGAGGGCTGCCTGCTGAACCCGAAGTTCCCCGCCGCGGTGGTGAGCCGCGCGCAGACCGGCCACTACGTGCCGATCCTCATCCTGGGCGCGCTCCACCAGGTGATCCCGGACCGGGTGGCCGCGGCGGCGGGCTCTCCGCTCTGGGCGCTCGCCCAGTCCGGCGTGCGCGACGATGGGCGCCCGTACACCACCGTGCTGTTCTTCAACGGGGGCATGGGGGCGACCGCGTCCAAGGACGGCGAGCACGTGCTCTCGTGGCCGAGCAACATCTCGAGCACCCCGGTGGAGGTGGCCGAGCGCAACAGCCCGCTCTTCTTCCACTACAAACGCATGCGGCCGGGCTCGGGCGGGCGGGGGCGCTTCCGCGGCGGGCTCGGTCAGGACATCCTGATCGAGAGCGAGTCGGCGCGCCCCATCGTGATGAGCTTCATGGCCGAGCGGACGCGCTTCCCGGCGCCCGGGCTCGCCGGCGGCGGTGCGGGCGGCCTCGGCGACGTGCGGATCAACGGCAAGAAGGTGGATCACCGGCGCCAGCACGTGCTCGAGCGCGGCGACCGCGTGCTGGTGAGCACACCGGGCGGCGGCGGGTACGGCCCGGCGGGGAAGCGGGCGCGGGAGCTGCGGGAGCGCGATCGCCAGCGCGGCTACGCCGGGCGCGGAGAGCGGTAAGGAGGCGGCCATGCGTGGAGCGGCCGTGACCCTCGGCCTGTCGAGTCTCGCCCTCGCGCTGTTCCCGCAGTTCAGACCGTTCTTCTTCTTCGATCCGACACACCCCATGGAGACCATGGACGCGGCGGCCCCGGCGGTCATCTCCGGGCTGTGGCGGTTCGCGCACTACCTGGCCCTGATCGGTTTCGTGCTGCTGCTCTGCGCGCTGCCGGCGCTGCACGCTCGCCTTGCCGCCGCGGGAGTCGAGGCCCGCTCGCGACTGGCGACGCTGCTCTGCGGCCTGGGGGTGGCGCTCATCCTGCCGACGCTCGGGGTGGAGCTCTACGCGCTGCCCGCCATCGGACGGATCTATCTCGCCGGCAACGTGTCGATCGCGCCGGCGGTGAGCCTGATCTACATCGGCGGCGCCACTCTGGTGATGCTGCTGGGGCTCCTGTTGCTCGCCATCGGGGCCATCGTGCTGGCCGTCGCCATCGCCCGGAGCCGCGCGCTCCCCAGGTGGGCTGGCATCGTCTACGCGATCGGGCTCGTCGCCTGGTGCCCGCTGCTCTCGCCGGTCGTCCGGGTCGTGGACGGGCTCCTCATCGGCATCGGGGGCATCGCGCTGGCGTGGGCGCTGAGGCGTCCGCCGCCGTCTCCGGCCGCGCCGGGCTTTCAGCCGCACGCGTCGGGGGCTCACCCGGTCGCCCCGCAGCCTTGAAGCGCCCGCTCACCTGAAGCGCCCTCATCCGAAGCGCCCCCTCACCCTGCCCGCTCCCCGAGGGGAGCGGGGGGGAATCAGGCCAGGACGACGGAGGGGTCTGCCAGGTACTTCTCGAAGGGCAGGGCGGTGAGCTGCTCGAAGGCTTCCACGTAGCGCCGGCGCGTGCCCGCCACCACGTCCTCGGGCAGCTCGGGCCCGGGGTAGGTCTTCCCCCAGCCGATCTTCTCGCAGAAGTCCCGCACGTACTGCTTGTCGAACGACGGCTGCGGCCCGCCCGGCGCGTACTGGTCGGCCGGCCAGAAGCGTGAGGAGTCCGGGGTGAGCGCCTCGTCACCCAGGACCAGCCGGCCCTCCCGGTCGGTGCCGAACTCGAACTTGGTGTCCGCGATGATGATGCCGCGCTCGAGCGCGTAGGCCGCCGCGAAGCGGTAGAGCGCGATGGAGAGCCGCTCGGCCTCCGCGAAGCGCTCGGCCCCCACGACGGCGGCGCCCTGCTCGCGCGTGATGTTCTCGTCGTGGCCGGTCTGGGCCTTGGTGGCCGGGGTGAAGATCGGCTCGGGCAGGCGATCCGACTCGCGCAGGCCGGCGGGCAGCCGGTGGCCGCACACGAGGCCGGTCTTCTGATAGTCCTTCCAGCCCGAGCCGGAGAGATAGCCGCGCACCACGCACTCGATCGGCAGCATCTCGAGGCGGCGGCACTCGGTGGAGCGGCCGTCCGGGCGCAGGGCCAGCAGGTGGTTGGCGCAGATCGAGCCGGTGCGCGCGAACCAGAAGGCGGCCAGGCCGGTCAGCACCCGGCCCTTGTCCGGGATGGCGGTCGGCAGCACCACGTCGAAGGTGGAGATGCGGTCGGAGGCCACGAGCAGGAGCCGCTCGTCGTCGAGGGCGTACAGCTCGCGGACCTTTCCACTACCCAGATGCACGGCGTCCGCCATGGATGGGCCCCTCCTTTCCCGACGCACTGTAGCATAATGCGCGCATGCTCGACGGGCTCGCGACGGTGCGCATCGCTCGATCAGCACTACACGACGGAGCTCGTTCCGGTGAAGATTTAATCGTCCCGGTGGGATAATGACCGCATGGCCAACCATCAGGCCGTGCTCATCCCCGGCGACGGCATCGGCCCCGAGGTCACCGCCGCGGTCCGGCGCATCCTGCAGGCGGCGGGCGCGCCGATCGAGTGGGTCGAGTGCCGCGCGGGCCTGGCCGCCCTCGAGCGCGGCCAGGACGTGCTCCCGCAGGAGACCCTCGACGCGATCACCCGCCTCGAGATCGCGCTCAAGGGACCGTGCACCACCCCGATCGGCGAGGGCTTCGTCTCCATCAACGTGCGCCTGCGCAAGGAGCTCGACCTCTACGCGGCGGTGCGGCCGGTGCGCAACCTCGACGGGGTGCCGACCCGCTACCGGGACGTGGACCTCGTGATCATCCGCGAGAACACCGAGGGCCTCTACTCGGGCATCGAGGCCACGCTGGCGCCCGGGGTGGTGACCACCACCAAGGTCGCCACCGAGACGGCGTGCACGCGCATCGCGCGGTGGGCCTTCCGCTACGCGCAGCACCGCGGCCGCAAGAAGGTGACCGTCTTCCACAAGGCCAACATCATGAAGCTCACCGACGGGATGTTCATCCGCTGCGCCCGCGCGGTGCACGAGGAGGAGTACTCCCCGATCGGCTACCAGGAGATGATCATCGACGCGGGGTGCATGGGGCTCGTGCAGGACCCCACCCGGTTCGACATGCTGCTGCTCGAGAACCTCTACGGCGACGTGCTGAGCGATCTCTGCGCGGGCCTGGTCGGCGGCCTCGGGGTGGTGCCGGGGGCGAACATCGGCGACCACGGCGCGGTCTTCGAGGCGGTGCACGGCTCCGCCCCCGACATCGCGGGCCGCGATCTCGCCAACCCGCTCGCGCTCCTGATGTCCGCGGTCATGCTGCTGAACCACCTGGCCGAGACGCGCGACGACGCGGCCTGCGCGGCGGCCGCGCAGCGGATCAAGGACGGCTACAACCACGCCCTCGCCGAGGGCTGCAAGACCCGCGATCTGGGCGGCACGCTCGGCACCGCCGCGTTCGCCGACGCGGTCATCGCCCGCCTCGGCGCCTGACGCCGCGGTATACTGCCAGCATGAAAACCGGACTGATCGTGCTGGGCGTGATCATCCTGATCGTGGTCGGGGGCATCGGCTGGGCGATCGGCATCAACAACCAGCTGGTGAGCCAGGAGCAGCTGGTCAACGAGAAGTGGGCGCAGGTGCAGAACGTCTACCAGCGCCGCGCCGACCTCGTCCCGAACCTGGTCGAGACCGTGAAGGGGTTCGCGACCCAGGAGCGGACGGTGCTGGAGGAGGTGACCAAGGCCCGCGCCAGCGTGGCCGGCATCAAGGCCACCCCCGAGCTGATCAACGACCCGGCCGCGTTCCAGAAGTTCCAGCAGGCCCAGGCCGAGCTGGGCGGCGCGCTGGGCCGGCTGCTGGTCACCGTGGAGCGCTATCCCGAGCTCAAGTCCAACCAGAACTTCCTCACGCTGCAGAGCCAGCTCGAGGGCACCGAGAACCGCATCGCGGTCGAGCGCATGCGCTATAGCGAGGCGGTGCGCGACTACAACACCCGGATTCGGCTCTTCCCCGGGAGCCTGGTGGCCTCGCTGCGCGGCTTCAAGGAGAAGGCCTACTTCGAGGCCACTCCCGGCGCCCAGGAAGCCCCCAAGGTGAAGTTCTAGCGGGCGCGCCGGGCGGGGGAATCGTGCTCCGCCGCCTCGCGCCTGCCCTTCTGCTGCTGGCCGTCCTGGCCGCCCCGGGCGCGGCCGCCCTCCGGATCCCGCCGCCGCCCGACCGCCGCATCAACGACTACGCGGGCGCCCTGTCCCCCGCGGACCGCGACCGCCTCGAGCAGGCGCTGACCGCGCGCGAGGCCACCAGCCGCAACCAGGTGGTGGTGGCGATCTTCCGCTCGCTCGAGGGCGAGAGCCTCGAGGACTACTCGATCCGGCTGGCCCAGGCGTGGCGGATCGGACAGAAGGGCCTCGACAACGGGGTGATCTTCCTGATCTTCCTCGACGACCGGAAGACGCGCATCGAGGTGGGCTACGGGCTCGAGGGCAGCCTGACCGATGCGGTCACGTCCTCGATCCTGCGTGACGTGGTCGCTCCACGCTTCCGGTCGGGCCAGCTGGCCGACGGCATCGCGGCGGGCCTCGACGCGATCGACCGCGCCATCGCGGGCACCTACGTGCGGCCGCCCGACGCCGGCAAGGGCCGGCGCGCGGGCGATCTCGGCTGGCGGGAGCTGCTCGCGGTCGTCTTCGTGCTCCTCCTGCTGGTCGCTTTGGTGCAGAACCGGATGCAGCAGGCCGCGCTCCGGCGCCGCGGCTGGACCGGCGGCTCGTCGGGCTGGGGCGGGCCGTTCATCGGCGGCGGGCTGGGCGGCGGCCTGGGCGGGGGCTGGGGCGGCGGAGGCGGCGACAGCGGGGGCGGCGGCTTCAGCGGGGGCGGCGGCAGCTTCGGCGGCGGCGGCTCGAGCGGGAGCTGGTGATGGCGCGACATCCGAGGTGGGTCCGCGCGCTGCTCGGCGAAGCCGATCTGGAGGCGGTGGCGCGGGCGATCACGGTGGCGGAGGCGCGCACGTCGGCCGAGATCCGGGTGCACCTCGATCACCGCTGCCCGGGCGAGGCCATGCCCCGCGCGGTGGCGGTCTTCGAGCGGCTCGGCATGCATCGCACCGCGCACCGGCACGGCGTGCTGATCTACGTGAGCGTGGAGGACCACAAGCTGGCGGTGCTGGGAGACGAGGGCATCCACCAGCGGGTCGGGCAGGTCTACTGGGAGCGGCTGGTCGAGGCGGTGCTCGCGCACTTCCGGGAGGAGCGCCCGCGCGACGGGCTGCTGCACGCGGTCGCCGAGGTGGGCCTCGTGCTGGCCCGGCACTTCCCGCGGCGGCCCGACGACGTGAACGAGCTCTCCGACCAGGTCAGCATCGAGCCCTCGTGACCGCCGGACTCAGCGGCCGAAGCGGGCGCTGAGTCCGACGAAGGCCGACCAGTCGGGGCCGGGGCCGACCAGCGTGGTGCGCATCCCGGCGTCCACGGCCAGGAGCGGGGTCAGCTTGTAGAGCAGCGCCACCGTGGTGCGGAGGCTCGCGCGGCTGTCGCGCTCCTCCTTGGTGGCGAAGAAGAGCTCGGTGATCGTCGCGAGCCGCTCGGTCACCTGCCACGAGAGCGACCCGGAGGCGATGCCCTGCGGGATGAAGCCCTCCGGGCGCCGCTGGCCGAGCGCGGCCGCCCCCGCGTTGACGTCGAGGCTCAACCCCCACGGCAGGCCGATGGTCAGCAGCAGCAGCGCGCCCGCGTCCACCCGCTCGCTGCCGATGGGCGAGCGCGCGACCGGCAGCTTCACGAAGGGCTTCACCGCCACCTGCGGACCGCTCCCGGTCTCCGGCGGAGCGTAGAGGCGATACTTGAGGCCGAGCGTGTAGTCGCCGCTCCCGCTCGCGTCGTGCTCGGCGCGCTGCCACGCGAAGGGCACGCCCTCGATGGAGAGCTCGAGCACCCGGGCGACGCCCGCGCGTAGGACGGCCTGCGTGCTGAGCTGCTGCTGGATGGGGCCGCCCCCGACCCGCGCGCGCTCGTACTCGATGCCGGTCTCGATCTGCAGCGCGCCCGGCGGGACCAGCTCGGCGCTGGTGGTGAGATCGGGCCGATCCGGGTTGATGCTCTGGCCGAGGGCCGCCAGAGGCCACAGGCAGAGCAGCGCGGTCCAGATGAGGGCGACCAGGAGGTTCAAAGCGGCCCATCATACACGTGGGCCCGGCCGGCACGGGGGCCCGGCCGGCAGGCATTCTGCCGTCATCGGGCGTCATGCCCGTCGAGCGCCGATCGCTTGACTTGGACTCCGGATTATTTCTCAGGCACTTGGCCTGTGGCATGGGTGGTGCTAGCCATCCCGGGCGATGCCCGATCACCGGAGGAGGCTCCCATGAGACAGAGCAAACGGGCCGCGCTGCTTCCGCTGTTCCTGCTGACGATCGCCGTTTCGCTTCCCATGATCCCGACCGCGGAGGCGGCCGGCCCGGGCTGGGCCGAGCAGCTCCAGGCGATGGACGAGGCCCTCGGCCGGGGCGACGCGGTGGCGGCCCAGGCCGCCTGGCGGGAGGCCTATGCCATGGCGCATGCGAGCCACGGCTGGCCCGGCATGATCGTGGTCGGCGACGCGGCCCTGCGGCTCGGCCGGGCCACCGGTACGGCGGCGGTCTCGGAGAGCCGGGCGCGGCGCGTCTACCTGACCGCGCTCCTCCGCGCGCGGCGGGAGCGCTCGCTCGACGGCGTGCTCACGGCGGGCGAGGCCTTCGGCCGGCTCGGCGACCGCGACGTGGTGCAGCAGGCGGCTGCGATCGCCGCGGATCTGGCCGCGCGCTCCGGTGACGATCTCGCGCGGCGGCGGGTGCAGGCCTTCCGCAGCCAGTGGGTGGCGGGCCCGCTCACCTAGCTCCGGGTCCCTCCGCCCCGCCGGCGCGGGAGCCGATCGCGGTGCGTGGTATGCTCCCCCCGCTATGAACCGCGCCGAGATCCCCACCCCCGCGCTGCTGCTGGACCTCGATCGCTTCGAGCGTAATCTCCAGAAGATGGCCGCCCACGTGAAGGCGGCCGGCAAGAAGCTCCGCCCCCACGCCAAGACCCACAAGTGCCCCGAGATCGCCCGCCGCCAGATCGCGGCCGGCGCGGTCGGCGTCTGCGTGGCCAAGGTGGGCGAGGCCGAGGTGATGGCGGCCGCGGGCGTGCGCAATCTCCTGATCACGACCGAGGTGGTGGGCCCGGAGAAGATCGGGCGCCTGCTGGGCGTCCTGCGGCGACAGCCCGAGACGCTCGTGGTGGTGGACCATCCGGACAACGTGCGGGAGCTGGGGGCGGCGGTGGCCAAGGCCGGGCTCGTGCTCAACGTGCTGGTGGACGTCGACGTGGGCGGTCGGCGCACCGGCGCCCAGCCCGGCGAGCCCGCGCGCGACCTGGGTCGCGAGGTCATGGCCCAGCCCGCGCTCCACCTGCGCGGCCTGCAGGGCTACGCGGGGCACTGCGCGCACGTGATGGGCTTCGACGACCGGCGGCGCACCTCGCGGCGCTGGATGGGCCGGCTCATGAAGACGCGCGATCTGTTCGAGAAGCACGGCATGGCGGTGGACATCGTGACCGGCGGCTCGAGCGGCACCTTCAACATCGACAGCGAGCTCGAGGGGATGACCGAGCTGCAATCCGGCTCCTACTGCGTGATGGACCTCGACTACCGGCGCATCGGCAGCCCGCGCGGGGCCGCCTACGACGAGTTCGAGATGGCGCTCACCGTGCTGACCACCGTGGTCAGCGTGCCGTCCGCGGAGATGGCGATGGTGGACGGCGGCTTCAAGGCCTTCTCGACGGACCGGCCCTTCGTGCCGGAGGCGGTGGAGTGGCCGGGCGTGGAGTACTCGTGGGCGGGCGACGAGCACGGGCGGCTCATGACCGCCGAGCCGGAGCGGCTACCCAAGCTCGGCCAGCTCATCGAGTTCTTCCCGCCGCACTGCGACCCCACCATCAACCTCTACGACCGCATCTACGCGATGCGCGGGGCTACCGTCGAGGCGGTCTGGGAAGTCTCCGGGCGCGGCCGCTCCCAGTAGGACCGGGCTACCCGGCCCGTCGACGTCTCCAGCCCGCCGCGCCCAGCCCGGCCATCGTCGTGGCGAGCAGCGTCAAGGTGGCCGGCTCCGGGACCGGGTCCAGGTCGCCGTTGACCGTGAAGGCGGCGTTGAACGCGCCCGCGCCGACGATGTCGGTGCCGATCCGCAGCCAGTCTGGGTCGAGGTTCTCGTCGCGGATCCAGCTCTGGAGGTCGGTCGCGCCGGGCGGGAATGGCGTGCCGGGCGGCACGATCGGGCGCGCCGCGGAGAGCCAGAAGAAGTCTCCACTGGTGAGCTGCACCTGCGGCACGAAGAAGTAGTGGTCGGCCGGCAGGACGAACGGCGTGTTGAACAGCACGTTGAACTGCACCTGCTGCCCGGTCACCGCCCCCTCGCCGAGGGTCTTCTGGTTCGGGAACTTGTTGATGCCGTTCAGCACCGAGTTCGCGGCGGTGAAGCTCGACGCCTGGAAGCCGGGCGTGAAGCTGAGCGTGCCCGAGCCGCTGTCCCGCGAGTCGAAGGCCACGTCGGAGGGGGAGTTCACCCGGGTGGGGACGTTGGTCGACGGGGGATTCGTGGAGTCGTTGGGGAAGACCCGGTAGATCTCCACCACCACCTGCGTGACGTTGCTCAGCTGGGAGCCGGTCGGCAGCAGCCCCTGGAAGGTGGCGCTGGTGAGCTTGAGGGTGCCGCCGCTGACGACGAAGTCGTCGGCCGTCTCGATCTCGATCTTGCCGGCGCTCGAGGGCCGGGATGCCGTGGCCATGAGGCCGTCCGGGTTGCCGGAGTTGAAGAAGAAGGGGACGGCGCTCGCCGGCCCCACCCAGGCCAGGATTGCCACCATCACGATCACAGTCACCACGCGACACGTCATGGTTCCATCCTCCGCATTGCGGTTCGAGGAGCAGCCGAGCGGGTCAGCAAGACCGATGCCGCACGGTCGCGGGTCAGACGGTCGAGATTTCCGGGGATTCCGCGCCCGGGCGTTCGAGCGGAATGCAGGCGATTGCAGCTTCGCGCACTCGACGTGCACAGTTCGGGGCTATCGCTTGCAGCCGACGTCGGGGTGAGTGGGATCTAGGCGGCCGGGCCGTGCGTGGAGGTCCAGTAGGACTGGAAGACGTCCCAGACCTCCTCGGGGCTGCGGGTCTGGAAGATGCGGGCGCGGCACTCGGTGGCGTGGCCGAGCCCCTCCGTGTACCACGCGAGGTGCTTCTTCATCTGGACGAGCGCGTACTTCTCGCCGAAGTGCTCGCCGATGAGGCGCACGTGGCGGGCGATGACGCGCGCCTTGTAGGCGGCTCGCTCCGGCGCGTTCAGC
>DASZJM010000611.1:0-10768 GCA_035948165.1 Candidatus Methylomirabilota bacterium | reverse complement strand
GCTCACCTATCTCGCCGACGCGCACCTCCGCCTCGGCCAGCTCGGAGAGGCGCAGCGCGCCGCGGAGGCGGCCCTCGAGCGCGCGCGCAAGCACGGCGAGCAGGGCCACGAGGCCTGGGCCCTGTTCCTGCTGGCGTCGGTGGCGGCGCGCGCCGGAGCCTCGGGCGCCGATGCGGTCGAGAAGATCTTCGAGCACGCCATCGAGTTGGCCGGCGCCCTCGGCATGCGCCCGTTGCTCGCCTACTGCCACGCGGGCCTGGCCGACGCGTGCGACGTCCTCGGCCGGCCGGAACGGGCAGCCGAGGCCCGGGCGCGGGCGCAGCGAATCCGTGAGGAGATCGGCATGATCTCCCCCGAAGCTACCGCGTCTACGACGACCTAGACTTTTCCTTGCGCAGGGCGGCGGTGCGCTGGTCGCGGAACTCCCGCCCCGAGCGCCGGGTGGCCAGCCCGATCCAGCTTTTCATCTGTGCCCGGGCCTGTCGAACCGGCTCTCGGGCGCTACCCTCGAAGGACGGGGACTTGATGGGCCGGCGCGCCGCGGGACAAATAAGGTGCGCGGCGCACATCCCGGTCACGATCGCCGCCTCGACGGAGACGATGTCGACTTCCGACCGACAATAGTCGCCCGCCAGGAAGAGATTGGACACTTTGGCGTGGGTGCGACGGAACGGCCGCTCTGTCTGGCTGCCGTCCGGCTGGGTCTTCTTCTCGTCGAGCCGCGCTTCGGGACGGTACTCCCAGGAGCCTTCCGTGTTGACGAAGAGAGGCTCCTCGCGGTGAGTCTGGAGATGCCGGTGCGCGATGTCGGCGTGGTCGAAACGGATGTAGCGTCGGAGGGTGCGGATGAGCGATTCCTCGATCACCGCCTCCGATTCTCCCATCAGGGGCGTCGCGTCGGAGGCCAGCACGCTCAGCACCGTTTTGTCCTCCTTCGCGAGGTCGAGCCAGAGACGAGAGTGGTCGACGAGCGAGAGGCCGTATTTGGAGGCGATGCCGTTCTTGCGGGCGATGCTGCTGTCGGGATCATAGAAGTCGGTCGGCTTGTCGAAGAGCGTGATGTGCTCGGGGGGTAGATCGATACGCCTGTTGAAGTAGAGGTTCAGGGCGGGTACGGGAATCGCCTCGAGGTATCCCACGTCCTTCAGCTCGGGAACCGCGTCCGCGAGCTCCCGGCTGTTCTTGAGGATCGTCATCAGCCCCGCGGGCGGAACCGCGAGGACCACCGGGCCGTCGACCGGCTCGGCGCGGCCACCGACGTGGAGGTGGGAGATCGTCTTCTTCCCGGCCACGTCCTTCAAGGTGAGCCGGGTGACTTCCTCGGAGAAGCGAAGGTGGAAGGGCACGTTCTTGGTCCGGGCCGTCTCCTCGAGCTTGCGCATGAACGGCACCCAGAACCGCTCGTGGACGTTGCCATTCATCGACCAGAAGCTCGGGGACAGGTCGGCTCCATGGGGACCGATCGGCCGTCCGGGAGGGAACGCGGCGGTGTGACGCAGGTAGGTCTGGTAGGAGCGCGCGGACGTGCGATAGCTCGGCACTGCGAAGACCTTCAGCAATAGCTCCTGGTGCAGCAGGGCCGCGACGTCGGACGCGTAGTGCTTCGAGCGCATGAACCCGTTCACGCTGACCCGATTGAGGAACTCCTTCGAGGGCTCCTTGTCGAGGCTGTCGTCGGAGAGCAGGTCGAGAATGGAGTATTCGTACAGCATCATGTCCGACCAGTGCGCCACGCCCGCGTTCGCGTTCTTCCAGAAGTATTTCTGGGAGCCGAGGTACTCGAGGCGGCTGAAGTCGGCGGTCGGGCGTCCCTTCGGGCCCGGGCCGTCGGGATCGTCCATCGGGGTCAGAGTGAGGAAGGCAGGCCGGGGGACGAAGGCCACTTCCCCGGGTTCGGGATCCGGCGGCCGGCGGAGTCCAATGTCCTTACACAGTGCGAAGAAGTTCTGGTTCCAATCCGCGAAGATGTGAAATGCGTGCTCGTGGCGGCGCGATCCGTCCGAGATCGTTCCGAACTGGCCGCCCATTCGGCTTCGGTCGGTCTTCTCGATGACGGTGACGGGGCAGCCCGCCTCGAGCAACCGGAGCGCGGCCGACATGCCGGCGACGCCGGCACCGATGATGGTCACGTGGGGTCTCGACTCTGACATGGTGTGTCTCCCTTGTCGGAAGAAGAGTGATGGCCCGGACCGGTCGCGCTAGGGTACTATTCGACCGCCGATCCCACAAGTCAGGAGAGTGCGCGATGGCGACCCCACCCGCGGTGCCTTCCGGCAGGACGCCCGTCGATTGGAAACAATATGCCTCCGACGCTCGTGACCTCTTTCTCGCCACCTCGAACGCGGGCCCACTCGCGATGCGAATGTGGGGTCTCGCGTGGCGCGACTGGATGACCGCGGTCATCACCGCTCAGGATCACTTTGCGCGCCGATGGACCAGCCTTGTTGTCGAGCCGGGCTCGCGCGCGAAGACGTTCGACCAGATGCGCCAGGACTTCAAGCAGTACCTGGTCGCCATCGCCGGCATACCGGAGCGCGCGGTGCTCGAATACCTCCAGCGCCTCTCGGAGTGCGCCGGGCCCACCGGGGAGCCCCCTTCGCCTGAGAGCACCTTCCGGGACGAGGCGGATGACTTCGCGGAGGCGGCCGCCGACATCTACGCCGAGCTCAAGAAGGTGAGCGCGTCCCGGCCGGCGTCTGGAGCCGGGCCGGACCCGGCTCATGCGGGCCAGATTCCCCCGGCTCCCACCCATACGGCGCAGGCCTACGCGGCCCAGGCCCACGCGGCGCCGGATCCACTCGGCGATCTGGGCCATAAGCTAGACGCGCTCCTCAAGGCTCGGGCGAAGCTCCGGGCGGGCACCGCGCCGTCGGCATCGTAGCCGTGCCGCGCTCACCGAAGGTCCGCTCGCGGCCGCCCGGAAGCCGAGGCTCGGGGCGCGCCGGCGCCGATGCGCTCGCCGCCGCGACCATCGACGCGGCCATCATCTACTGGCGGTGGCTCGGCGAGGAGTTTCCCCGCTACGCCAAGGCGGTGAGCCGTGAGCTGACCGCGCTGAAGGGCCGCCGGGTGGGGGCCGAGGAAGCGGCGGCCCGGATCTCCCATCTGACCCAGGAGTACACCCAGGTGCTCGGCGACCTCCCGCGTCGCATGCTCGAGCAGGCGAAGGGTGCCTCCAGCAACCTGCAGGCCGCGGGAGGCCGCCGGCGCCAGGGCCGCGCTATCGACTGAGCCGGCGCGTGTGCTCGACGAGGCGAAGCAGGATCCGCGGGGCGCGAGCGTTGGTCCGGGCTTCCCGTGTGGCCTCGGCCGCGACCCCGTCGAGATACGTCTCGGCCTCGGGGAGCGACGCGGTGAACCGCCGCCGCAGTGCCCGCTGGGACCCGTTCGGGTTGCCGAAGAGTGCGGCGGCGCGCGGATCCCGGACCGCGAGCGCGGCCGGCAGGGTCAGGATCCCGTCGCGCAGGTCCTCGTGGCCGCCCCCGCCCAGCGCGGTCGCGCCCCGGACGTCGGCGACGTCGTCACACCCGTGATACAGGATGCCCAGCAGCCGTCCGAACGAGCCGAGCCGGTCGTCGCGGGTGCCGAGGCGCGCGCACACCTCGAACATGACCCCGGTGTCCTCCGTCGCGATCCGCCGCCAGTCGCCGACGCCGAGAGGCCGCCGGCGCAGCCGCCACTGAAGACACTCGGCCACCCCGAGCCGCTGCATCAGCTCGGTGAGGAGCCGGATGCCGTAGGCGTCGGACGCGAGGAGCCGGAAGCAGCCCGCCGCCATGTAGCCCGCGGTCATCAGCGCGGGCAGCTCGCCGAAGCGGCAGTGCAGGGTGAGCTTGCCCCGGCGGAAGCGCGAGCGGTCGAGAAGATCGTCGACGATGAGGGTGACGTTGTGGAAGATCTCCAGCGCCACCGCGGAGCGCATCACCTGCGAGGAGATCGCCGTGCCCGACACCGCGCGATGACACGAGAACACGGTGAGCGGCCGGAAGAACTTGGAGGCGGCGGAGAGCTGCCACCGGAGCGGCTCGCGCACCTCGACGTCGCTCGCCTCCACCCACTGATCGATCCGGGCCTGGAGCTCGGTGGTGGACCGATCCAGGGCGAGATGTTTGGCCAGACTGGTGACCACCGCGTGATGATTGTTCGACACCGCCATGAGCCGCCTCGTCCTCATCCGATCGTTGGCATGAAATACGAGAGGAACGCAGGGCATGGAGTATAGCCGAAACGCCGCCGCGTCCGATGCCGATCGCGCGAGCGCGAGCGTCTGCATCGTGGGCGCGGGGCCGGCCGGGCTCCTCCTCGGTCTGCTCCTGGCCAAGCGGGGCGTCGACGTCATCGTCCTCGAAGGGCACCAGACCTTCGACCGGGAGTTTCGCGGCGAGGTCCTCCAGCCGAGCGCCCTCCGCCTCCTGGATCTGCTCGGCCTGCTCGACGACGTCCTGGCCGCCCCGCACGCCAAGCTGACCGAGGCGGTCTATCGGATCGACGGCCGCGTCTCCGGCCGCTTCGAATGGTCCCGGATCGTTCCCGAATATCCCTACGCGGTCTGGATGCCCCAACCCGCGCTGCTCGCGCTCCTCTGCGACAAGGCCCGGCGGTTTCCCGGCTTCCAGTGCTGGATGGGAGCCCGGGTGGACGAGCTGGTGGAGCGCGGCGGCACGGTCCGGGGCGTTCGGGGCGAGCGCATCGGGAGGGGGCGCTTCGAGGTGCGGGCCGACGTCATCGTCGGGGCGGACGGCCGCCATTCGGTCGTGCGGAGGCTGGCGGAGGCCGAGATCGAGTACGAGCACGACGACTTCGACGTGGTCTGGTTCCTGGCCCCTCGGCCGAGCACCTGGTACGACACCATGTACTTCGTCCTGGGGGAGGACGTGCAGGGGGTGATGCTGCCGCGACGGCCAGGAGAGATCCAGGCCGGGCTGCTCCTCCCGAAGGGCGAATGGCGGAGCTGGCGCCAGCGCGGGCTCGGCTACGTGGCGAGCCGGGTGCGACGGCTCGACCCGATCTTCGCCGAGTTCGCCAACGGGCTTCGGGACTTCGGTGCCTTCTTCCCGCTCTCGGGGGAGCTTCGGCTGGTGCGGGACTGGTCCCGCGACGGTCTGCTCCTGATCGGCGATGCGGCTCACACCATGAGCCCGACCTGGGGCGTCGGCGTCAACGTGGCCCTCGTCACCGCCACCGTCGCGGCCCAGACCATCTTCCCGCGGGTTGGCCGGGGGCCGATTCCCGCCGCCGCCCTCGCCGCGGTGCAGTCCGCCCGGGAGCCGGACGTCCGGCTACTCCATCGGTTCCAGCAAAACGTCCAGCAGGTGCTGATCGTGCAGCCCTATTCGAACCCTCTGGTGGCGTGGCTGCTCCCGAAGCTCCTTCCGCTGCTGCTGCTCTCGCCGGCGCTGCCCCTGCTGCAGCGGTGGCTCCTCTTCGAGACTTCCATGCCGGTCATCGACGAGGCGTTCACCTTCCACGAGGGATATCCCGCCCGCCGGTAGCCCCGTCGCAGTAGCTCCAGGGCCCCATCTCGGGTCCGTCTTGGTGGAGGGTTGCCGGTCCCTTTCCAGTGGTTTGACCACCTGAGCTTCCAGTTCGGGACCGCAAGTATCTGATTCGACTCACACGAAGGATGTGCGTGGCGGTGGCACTCCAGTTGCCGTGTGTAAGGACACGAGCACAGGAGGCACGCCATGAGACCGAATGCGATGTGCGCCGGGAGAATCGGGAAGGTGCTGGTGGGCGGCCTCGTGACGGTGGCCGCCGTCGTGGGCTCGGGGTGCGGGGTCCGGCCCAGCGATCCCGAGACCGCGTTCTGGGACCAGTACATCCGCGTGATGGACGCGGCGCGACTGCGCGGCGACTTCTACGCCGCGGAAGCGGCACGGCAGAACGCCTACCTCGCGGCGCTGGGGAGCCGGCGCTGGGACGCGATGGCGGCCGTCGGTGACGCCTCGGCCCGGCTGGGCGAGGAGTTTCCCCGGGTGCGAGAGAACTTGAGGCCCGAAGTGCACCGGATCTACTGCGCGGCGCTCCTGCGCGCCCGCCAGCAAGAGTCGCTCGACGGGGTGTTGCGGGTGAGCGAGGCCTTCGCCGACTTGGGCGCCCGGGCCGAGGCTCGCGAGGGCCTGCTCGTGGCCGCCGAGATGCTCGCCATGAGAGGGAGCGCCCGTGACGCCGAGCGGCTGAAGGCGCTGGCGGAGCGGCTCGAGGACCAGGAGCGGCTGGTGGGGGCTTCCGACGATGCTCCGGCGCCGGCCGCGGCGAGCGCGACGTGGACCCGGTGAGGAGCCTGATCGCCATGCCGATCGACCACGAGCACGAGGTCCCGCCCGTGCACGTGAGCCGACGGCTGGCGGCCATCCTCTCCGCCGACGCCAAGGGCTATAGCCGCCTGATGGCCGGCGACGAGGTCGGCACCGTGCGCACGCTGACCAGCCACCGCACCGTGATGCGCGAGGCCGTCGCCCGGCACCGCGGCCGCGTGGTCGACAGCCCGGGTGACAACCTGCTGGCCGAGTTCGCGAGCACCGCGGACGCGGTGGAAGCCGCGGTGGAGATCCAGCACATCCTCCGGGACCGCAACGCGCATCTGCCCGAAGGCCGCCGCCTCGAGTTCCGGATCGGGGTGAACCTCGGCGAGATTCTCGCGGAAGACGAGCGGATCTACGGCGACGCGGTGAACGTGGCCGCGAGGCTCGAGGCCATGGCCGACGGCGGGGGCGTCTGCGTCTCCGGGATCGTCCACGACCAGGTCGCGGGCAAGCTCGCGCTGGGCTGGCAGCCGCTCGGCGAGCAGCGGGTGAAGAACATCCCGCGATCCGTGCGCGTCTACCGGGTCCAGCTCGCGGCGGGAGCGCCGGAGCTACCCGGCGCGCTCGTGGCCCCGAGCTATCGGCCCTCGGTCGCGGTGCTCCCGTTCCGGGAGGTTGGCATCGACGAGGCCCACCGCTACTTCGGCGATGGGGTCGTCGAGGACATCATCGGCGCGCTCGCGTCGCTGCCCGATCTCTTCGTGATCTCCCGGAACTCGACGGCCCGGTACCACGCCGATCCGGTGGACTTCAAGGCGGTGCGGGAGGACCTCGTGGTCCGCTACGTCCTCTCCGGCAGCATCCGCCGGCTGGGAGAGCGCATCCGCATCGTGGCCGAGCTGGCCGACACCGAGACGCAGGCGGTCGTGTGGACCGACCGGATCGACGGGCGCCTCGACCAGCTATTCGAGCTGCAGGACCGGCTCTCCGAGCGGACGGTCCACTCGATCGCGCCCCACGTCCAGAACGCGGAGATCCGGCGCGCGCTGCGCAAGCGACCCGAGAATCTGGACGCGTACGACTTCATGCTGCGCGGGCTCGATCTCGTGTATCGCCTGCAGCGCAGCGAGTTCGAGCGGGCCCGCGCGTTCTTCGAGCGGGCGATGGCCCTCGATCCCGGCTACGCGACGCCGTACGCGCTCAGTGCGCTCTGGCACTGCATCCGCCGCGGGCAGGGATGGTCGGAGGACCCCAACGCCGACTACGAGGAGGCCATGCGCCTCGCCGAGGCTGCGCGCGAGCGCGATCCGCTCGACGCGCGGGCGCTGGCGCTGTGCGGGCACGTCCGCGCCGTCCTCCTGCACGACTACGAGGGGGCGTTCGATCTCTTCGATCGCGCGATCGCGGCCAGCCCCAACTCCTCGGTGGCGTGGGTGCGGAGCAGCCCGACCTACAGCTACGTGGGCGACGCGGTGGAGGCCAAGCGGCGGGCCGAGGTCGGGATCCGCCTGTCCCCCTTCGACGCCCACTTGTTCTTCGCCCACACCGCCCTCGGGTTCGCCTGCTACACCGCGGGCGACTACGAGGAGGCCATCGCGTGGGGGCGGCGGGCGATGTCGGAGAACCCGAACTACACCGCGAATCTGCGGTTCCTCGTGGCCAGCCTGGCCGCGGCCGGACGCACCGAGAAGGCCCGAGCGCTGGGGCGAACACTGGTGGCGCTCGAGCCTGGGTTCCGCGTGCAGCCGTACTGCGACGCGTACGCGTACCGGGACCCGGCGCGGCGACACGCCCTGGCTTCTCACCTGAAGGCGGCGGAGCTTCCCTCGTAGTCCCTGCGGTAAACCCAGCACCAGACACGGAGGCGACGAATGGGCGCACTCAACATGAACATGAACATGAACGTGGGCATGCCGGTCATCGGGTCGTCCGGCGGGGCGTCGACCCAGGTCCGCTTCAACACCGCGGACTACCGGAAGCTGGTCACGAATCCGCCGGGCTGGAAGCTGGCGATCGACCCGCTCCCGTCGTTTCCGAAGAGCTGGGATCCGGACCTGCGCTCGTACCTCTACCTCAACGACTTCGTGATCAACAATTCGGGATGGGAGGCCGTTCTCGAGGCGATCGCGGACCCGTTCCTGACCCAGCTGACCGCCAACTACGAGGGCCAGCTCGCGCTCGTGCTCGACGCGTCTCCTGACCGGGAGGATCGCTTCCTGGAGATCATCCAGCAGAACGACGCGGACGGCTCGATCGGATACTTCCTCGCGATGCTGATGATCGATCCGCCCCGCTACAAGGACACCTACCTGCTGATCCGGGTGGCGCGACGTATCGGCGAGCTGGTCACGATGGGGCTCAAGGGTCACTACATGATCCCGCGGCCACCCCAGGTGTGCCCGGCCATCGTGCCGATGATCGACCCGCCGATCACCCCCTCCTTCCCGGCCGGTCACGCCCTCGAGGCCACCCTGATCGCGCGGTGTCTGATGGAGTCGTGGGGGAAGGACGTGAGCGGTTTCGTCCTGCCCTCGCGCGTCGACCTGCTCACCTACCTCGCGGGCCGCATCGGGGACAACCGCGTCATCGCGGGCATCCACTATCCACTCGACATCAAGGCCGGCCACGAGGTCGCGGAGGCGTGCTACGGGCTCATGCAGAAGAGCCCGATCTTCGTGGATCTGGTGGCCGCCGCGCACCAGGAGGCGGTGGTATGAACGACATCGCCAACCAGATCGTGATCTCGGTGAGCGACCGGGCGCCACAGCGCCGGCTCGATCACGTGCTCGGCGCCCTCGCCCCCTACTGCCCGGAGGTGACGGCGGGATGGTCCATCGATCCGGAGGTCGAGGAGACACTCTTCAGCTTGGTGGAGTTCGAAACCGTGCCGCCTCCGGAGCTCATTTGCCACCTCAACACGCAGCCGGGCGTCCAGCTCGAACACAACATGGCGATGAGCGCGGCGGCCACGCCCGGCGACCCGCTCTATCAGGATCAATGGACGTTCTACAAGCCGCAATGGGCGCTCCGCAAGATGTCGGCGGAGCACGCGTGGGGCTGCGCCACGACCATGGGTCCATCGGTGCCGGTGGTGGTGGCGGTGATCGATTCCGGCATCGCGCAGGCTCATCCCGACCTGGCCACCCGCGTGAACCCGGCGAGCCGCTGCTTCATTCCGGGCATGCCCGTGAGCGCCATCGAGGACGAGGACGGCCACGGGACCTTTCTCGCCGGCACCATCGCCGCCATCACCGACAACAAGATCGGCATCGCGAGCGCCACGTGGCCGGTCACGGTGAGCCTGCTCGTGCTGAAGTTCTACAACCCGCGTACCCCGCTCAACGCGGCGCTCGCGGCCCAGGCCATCGCCTACGCGGTTCAGCAGGGCGCCAAGATCATCAACGCGAGCTGGCACGTCGCCATGTCCAGTAAGTTCCTGCGCGCCCACATCGCCTACGCGGCCAAGAAGGACGTGCTGTTCGTGGCCGCGGGCGGCAACGAGGGAACGAACAACGATACCCTGCCGATCTGGCCGGCCAGCTATCCGCTGTCCAACATCGTGTCGGTGATGGCGAGCGACCACCACGACCGGCGGCCGGGGTTCTCGAACTACGGGCCCGCCACGATGCACATCGCCGCGCCGGGCGTTCACATCCTGAGCACCCACTACTACCTGAGCGCGGTGCCGGCCCAGCCACCGAGGTGGCGGGAGTACTCCGGGACCTCCGCGTCGGCCGCGCACGTCAGCGCGGCGGCGGCGCTCGTTCGCGCCTTCCGGCCCCACTGGAAGGTGAAGGACGTGATGGCGCGCCTCCTGACCTCGGTCAAGAAGGTGCCCGATCTACGGTGCCAGGCGGAGGGGCGGCTCGACCTCGAGAAGCTCTTGTGCGGGCTGCCGTGAGCCCGTCGAAAGCAGGCCCCGGAGCCCGGCCGCGCGAGCCGGGCGCCGGGGCGCGCCCTGAGCTAGGCGGGGTCGATGCGCGTCGCCACCATCTCGCCCTTGCTGTTCTTGTAGCTGACCTTCACGCGGTCGCCGGCCTTGAGGGTCGAGAGCTTCGGCGCGGTGTCCACGTCGGCCTTCAGGCTCAGCGTGCGTTCCAATGTTCTCACGGTGAGCATCAGCGTCCCCTGGTTCACCGCCACCACCTCGCCGGTCAGCTGGTGCGGCAGCGCGAAGATGCTCGGCGTCTCCGCCGGCCCGGCGCCCGGCGCGGCGACGACGGGTGCGGCGGCCAGGGCGGTGATCAGCAGGGCGCCCGCGACTCCTCTGAGCTTGTCCATGGCTCCGCTCTCCTTATCGGCGCTCCAGGTCACGCACGTAGATGGTGTCGGCCTCGACCGTGTTGGCGGAGATCTGGTCCGCGTAGATGACGGACGCCACTACCTCCGGCGCCTTGATCTTGCCCTGGCTGTCGCGGACCTTCACGCCGCGGCTCTGATGCACGGAGCCGCGCACCTCGTCGGCCTCGATCTTGTTGGCGTAGATCGTGTTGGCGCGGACCACGCCGGCCTTGATCTCGTCC
>DASZJM010000610.1:0-7079 GCA_035948165.1 Candidatus Methylomirabilota bacterium | reverse complement strand
GGGGATCGCGCAGGCGCCAGAGCCAGAGGAGGGTCAGCAGGACGAGGGCGGTCTCGGATAGGGTGATGGACAGGCCGAGGCCGAGGACAAACGCCCCGAAGGCACCGCGGCGGAGCGCGGTCAAATCAGTAGGCGTTGCGGTCGAAGACCACGCGAACCACGGTCAGCATGATGATCTTGAGGTCGAGCCAGAGCGACCAGCGCTCGATATACTCGATGTCGTGCTCGATGCGCTTCTCCAGCGAGGTGCTCCCTCGCAGCCCGTGCACCTGCGCCCACCCCGTGATGCCGGACTTGACCTTGTGACGGAGCATGTACCCGGGCACGGTCCGCCGAAAACCCTCCACGAAGATGGGCCGCTCCGGTCGGGGGCCGACCACGCTCATCTGTCCGCGGCACACGTTCACAAACTGCGGCAGCTCGTCCAGGCTGAAGCGCCGCAGGAAGGCCCCGAGGCGGGTCCGCCGTGCGTCGCCCTTCGAGGCCCAGACCGGCCCGGTGCTCGCCTCCGCGTTGACCCCCATGGTCCTGAACTTGAGCATCTGGAACCGCTGGCCGTCCAAGCCCATCCGATCCTGCCGATAGAGAATCGGACCGGGCGAGGTCAGCTTTACCGCGAGCGCGATGCCCAGCATCACGGGCGAGAGCAGCACCAGCACCGAGGTGGCGAACACCACGTCGAACGCACGCTTCGCGATCCGACTCCAGCCGTGCAACGGCGAGTCCCGCAGGTGGATGAACGGGATGCCCTCGAAGTCCTCGACCCCGCCCCGGAGCGACGCGAACCGGATGAGGTCGGGTACCACATGGATCGTGACCGGCTCGTCGCCGATGGCGTCGAGCAGGCCGGGGAGCCGGGCGTAGTCCTCGTGGGCAAGAGCAATGATGACGTGATCCACCTCGTGCGCGTCCAGGACTGCGCGGAGATCCGCGTAGCCCCCGAGCCACCGCGTCCCCCCGGCTCGGTCCTTGTCGTCCCCCACCAGTCCGAGTACGTGAAGGCCCACGTCCGGCCGGGACTGGATCCGCTGGAGCACGGCCGTTACCGGCTCGCCGTCACCGACGATCACCGCGCCGCGCAGGTTGTAGCCGCGGCGCCGTGCGAAGCGCAGGGCCTCGCGGAAGGCGGCGCGCGAGAACCACACCAGACCGATCGAGAGCAGCCAGAAGTACACGATGACGACGCGCGAATACTCGTATCCCTTGAAGAAGAACGCCATCACCGCCACCAGCACGAGGGCACCCATCGTGGAGGCCTTGGCGATGTCGGCCGCCTCCGAGAGATGCGATCCGATGCGCCGCGGCCGGTAGAGATCGAACGCGTGGAACGACACGCCCCAGACCAACAGGATCGGGATCAGCATGAGCAGGTACGGCCCGAGCGGTGGTACCTCGCCGCCCGTGATCGGAGGCACGATCACGTAGAAGCGAACGCCGTAGGCGAGCAGCCAGCAGCCCGCCACCAGCAGTAGGTCGGACACGAGCATGAGCTGCTCGAACAGACGCGAGTAGGCCTTCAGCACAGGCCGTGCTCCGCGAGCCTCGCCGTCAGATAGCCGTGAATCCGCTCCTTGAACAGCGCGCGGTCGAAAGCCTCGGCGCGAAGCCGGAGCGCCTTGGGCTCGAATCGGTACTGGCCGGATTCGAAGCGACGGATCCCGTCCGCGAGCGCATCCACGGTCTGGTCGGCGAAGAAGAGGCCCGTCGGGGGCTCCGCCCCCCCCGGCGGAACCACGGTCTCGAGCGCCCCCCCCTGCCCGAAGGCGATGACCGGGCGTCCCGCGGCCATGGCCTCGAGCGGGGTGATGCCGAAGTCTTCCAGCGTGGGAAAGATCAGCGCGCGGCAACCGGCATACAGCTCCGCGATTGTGGAATCGTCGCGCCACCCGAGGAGCTCGACGGTGGGCCCGGCCAGGGACCGGAGACGACGCTCCTCCGGCCCCGTCCCGACCACCAGCAGGCGGCAGCCGAGACGGCGGGCTGCCTCCACCGCGAGGTCCACGCGCTTGTAGGGCGTCAGAGCGGAGACCACCAGATAAAAGTCCTTCGGCGGGGACTCGTCGATCCGGAAGCGCGACACGTCGACCGGGGGGTAAATGACGTCGGATTCACGACCGTACGCGAGCCGGATACGGTCGGCGATGAAGCGCGAGATGGCCACGAAGTGGTGTACGCCGGCCGCGGTTCTCCGGTCCCATCGCCTGAGCGCCGCCGCGACGGGCGGCATCAGCATGCGGGTCGGCCAGCCGGCCCGGGACCTGAAGTACTCGTCGTACAGGTCCCACACGTACCGCATCGGGGTGAAGCAATAGCACACATGCAGCGCTCCCTCGGGCACGCGGACGCTCTTGGCCACCGCATGGCTCGAGGAGAGGATCAGGTCGTAGCCTCGCAGATCGAAGCGGCGGACGGCGGCCGGAAAGAGTGGGAGGTAGTGGCGATAGCGGCGCTCGGCGTCCGGGAGGCGCTGGATGAAGGAAGTCCGGATGCGTCGGTTCTCGATGGTGGGCGACACCGAGCCGGGGATATGGAGGAGGGTGAACACCGGGGCCTCGGGAAACAGCTCGCAGAAGACCTCGAGACATCGCTCGCCGCCTCGCATTCCGGTGAGCCAGTCGTGGACCAGCGCCACGTTCACGGCAACCTCCGCTTTGGAGAACGTCAGCGTGACGACGAAGTCGTCCGCTGGCGCCAGTAGGCGAGCAGGTCCTTCAGCGTCCGCTCGAAGGGAATCTCCACCTCCCAGCCGGTGGCCTTCCGGATCTTCGACGCGTCTCCCTCCAGCACCATGACGTCCGAGGGCCGCAGCCGCGCGGGATCAGTCTCGACCGCAATACCCTTGACCCGGGACTGCTCCAGGAGGAAGTCGAGCACCTGCTGGATCGCCCACGAGCGGCCCGAGCAGAGATTGTAGACCTCACCCGGCTCCCCGCGCTCCAGCAGGAGCCAGTACCCGCGCACGATGTCGCGGACGTCCGAGAAGTCCCGCCGAGGCGTGAGATCGCCAACGGACATCGAGGGCTCTTGCAGACCGGCCTCGATCTCGGCCACCTGCTTGGCGAAGTTCGAGGTGACGAAGACCTCGCCGCGACGCGGTCCCTCGTGGTTGAAAGCGCGCGCGCGGATGATCGGGAGGCCGTAGCTCATGAAGTACTGGTAGCCCATCACGTCCTGGGCCACCTTGCTCACCGCGTACGGAGACAGCGGGCGGAACGGGTTGGTCTCGCGAATCGGCAGCTCGTCCGGGTGGACGAGACCGTACTCTTCGCTGGTCCCCACCACCAGGAAACGCGGCGCCATCTCGAGCCGGCGGATTCCCTCCAGTAGGTTGACCTGCGAGATGACGTTGGTCGACAGGGTCTCGGCGGGCATCCGCCAAGACGCCCCCACGAAGCTCTGCGCCGCCAGGTGAATCACGTGGGTCGGCTCCGCCGCCTCGAGCAGGCTCCGCACCGCGGCCAGGTCGCGGAGGTCGCACTCGATCAGCTTGATCTGCGAACGTAGGTGCTCGATGTTCTCGGTGCGGCTCCGCCACCGGCTCGATCCGAACACCTCGGCACCCTGCGCGAGCGCGTACTCCGCCATGTGGCTGCCGACGAAGCCGGTGATCCCGGTGATGAGCACACGCATTCTGCGGCATTATACACGAGCCGACGAGACCGCTCGAAGCATCGGGGCGCCGGCGCGACGACTCAAGCGCTCAGGTCTTGGCGTTGAGGAGCAGGGCGGTCCCGAGGCCGGTGAAGATGATGTTTGCCGACCATGCCGCCAGCGCCGGGGGGAGAAGATCGGCTCTGGCGAACGCCAGGGCGACGGAGTGCACCAGCCAGTAGGCGACCGCGACGAGGATCGCCACGCCGATACCAACTGCCCTGCCGCCACTGCGGGGGGCCGCGAGGGCAAACGGGATCGCGACCAGCGCCATGATCAAGTGAACCAGGGGGAAGGAGAGCTTGGAGTAGAGCTGGACCAAGTACGTCCCGACCTGATGGCCCCCGTCGCGGAGCTTCGTCACGTAGGCCCGGAGCTCCAGGAAGCTCATGGCATCGGGTAGCTTCTGGACCCGGATGAAGTCGTCGATGTGCTCCGGCAGCTCCATCACGCGATGCTCGAAGCTGCGCGATTGCACCTGTTGAGACGAGCCGATCTGGCGGGCGATTCCTCCCCACATCTCCCAGCCGTCCGACACCCATTGAGCCCGGCGGACGTCGAGTCGATCGATCAGGCGGAAATCCGGCGTCAGGTCCAGCACGATCAGTCCGTCCAGGGACCGCGCCACCGGATCCAGCAGCCCGATCTTGAGGAAGCGTCGATCCGAGGACCGGTACCACATCTGGCCCTGCTGCTGGAGGTGCCGGGGGGGGAAGCCGCGGATCTTGACCCGATCCACTTCCTCGGCCTTCGCGGCGATCAGGGGCAGCGCGGTCTCCTGGAAGACCAGGGCACCCACGCTCATCAGGAACGCGATCAGCAGGATAGGGACGCACGCCCGATAGAGGCTCACGCCGGCCGCTTTCAGCGCGTCGAGCTCCCGCTGGCGAGTCAGCGAGACGAACAGAAAGACCGTCGCGACCAGCATGATCAGCGGCAACCCCTTGTAGATCTCCCGGGGCACCAGATAGAGAAAGTGCTGGGCGATGTACATCCAGGGTGGCTTGGCGCGAAGGAACCGGTCCAGGCTCTGAACCAGATCGACGATCACGCTGAAGGCGGAGCCGATGAGCAAGCCGACCCCGATCAGCAGCAAGTACTGGCGCATCAGGTATCGGTCGATGATGAAGCTCGACCCGCGCGGCCCCCGCACCTGGAACCGGGCGGTCCAGCCGAGCGCGCGGGGACCCCGTTCTCGGCGGCCCGGCGGCAGCCAGCCCGCCACACGCCAGAAGAGGTCCAGCCACCCGGTGGGGATTCCGGTCGTGACGGCCCGGAGCAGGGCCAGGCCGATCACCGCGAAGATCGCGTTCGGCAGCCAGATGGCCAGCCAGACCGGCAGGCGCCCGCCCAGCGCCGGCCCCTCGAGGGCGGTCGAGAGGATGTAATAGGAGATCACGATCGCGAAGCTGGAGGTGATTGCCACCGCACGCCCCCCCCGGTGCGACCGGATGCCCAGCGGGAAGCCCACCAGCACGAAGACGACGGCCGCCATCGGCAGGGCGAACCGCTTGTGAAGCTCGACGAGGAACGGCGCGGCCTTCCCTCGGTCCGTCGCCTCCGCGGCGGCGGCGGTCAGACCCCGCAGCGGCATCTCTTTCTCCGGCTTCGCCTGCTGCTCGGAGGTCGCGGCCGGACTGGAGAGCGGCAGGTTCATGTCGTACAGGGTGAAGGTGGTGTATCGGTAGCGCCGTGGATCCGCGACGTCGCTCTCGTTGATGGTCCCGTCGATGAATCGGAGCGTGAGGCGGCGGCGCTCGCTGTTCGACAGCACCCGCCCCTCTCGGGCCACGATGATCCGCGACAGGGCCGGGTCGCGCTCGTCGGAAGCCAGCAGGCCCTTCAGGGCAAACTGCGAAGGGCTCACCTCCTCGACGTAGAGGACGATCCGGCCGAACGTGCTACTGAACGCACGCTCCTGGATACCCGTGGTGGCCTGCGTTTCCATAATCCGGAAGATCTGCCTCTGGAAAGCGGCGCTCGCCCACGGGTTCACGACGAGCGTCAGCCAGGCGATGAGGGCGCTCGCGATGATGCCGGCGGCAAGGAACGGCCGAAAGAGCCGGGCGGGGCTGACCCCGGAGGCCTTAAGCGCGGCCACTTCGAGATCGGCACTCAGCCGCCCGCCCGCGATCAGCACCGCCATCAGCACCGCGATCGGCAGGCTCAGCGACAGCAGCGGCGGCAACAAGTAGAGGAGCAACGCCAGCACCAGCCGGACGGGCACCTGCTTGCCGATGACCAGATCGGTCAGCTGGTAGACACGGTCGATGACCAGGAAGAAGGTGAACACCACGACGCTGATGGTGAACGGCGGCCAGAGCTCGAGGGCCACGTAGCGGTCGAGGATCTTGACCATCCCGTACATTGTACTCGCCCCGGGCGCGGTGGCCCTGTTGCTGCTACACTCTCTCCGCGATGCGAAGGCTCGTTCGCGGACCGTGGCCCCTGAACCCGCCCGTGCCCAGGTCGATCGGCACGGCGATATGAGCCGCCGTTCGCGTCGCGCCGCGGCAGGCTTGTTGCTCGCGCTTGCGGGCTTCCTCCCGGCGGGCTGCGGGTACGGCTTCCGCGGCAACCTGCCCGGCCACCTCAAGACCGTGGCGGTGCCGGTATTCAAGAACAGGACGGAGGTGGCCGGCCTCGAGACCACCATCACTTCTGCCGTCATCTCCGCCTTCTCGAGTGGAGGCCGGCTCCGCGTCGTCCCCGTGGAGCAGGCCGACTCGATCCTCGAGGGCGAGATCGTCGGTTACCAGGTCGACGGGGCGGGCTTCGACCGCAACGCCAACGTGCAAGCCTACCACCTGCGGGTCGTCCTGAACGTGGCCTTCCGCGACGTGCGTCAGAACAAGCTGCTGTGGCAGGAAAAGGGCCTGACGCAGACCTCCGACTTCCAGGTGCAGGGCCAGGTATCGGATACCCTCGCGCAGGGGAGCGGCGCGGCGAGCCAGGCCGCGGCCGACATCGGGCGCAAGATCGCCAACGCCGCCGTGGAGCTCTTCTAGAGCCCCGGTCTCCCCGAGGTGCCGCTCCCCGAGGTGCCGATCTGCCCCAGCCCTAGCGAGGTGCCGATCTGCCCCAGCCCTAGTAGGTTCACCGAGAAGCGGAACTCGCTGTCGCGGTTGTGCCGGTTGATGTAGATCGCCGAGATCGACCAGCAATCGAATTGCCACGTGAAGCCGCCCCGGACCTCGACCGACGTGCCACCGTTGATGAGCTCCCAGGCTGCCCCAGCCCTCAGTTCGAGGCTCGGCAGGACCCGGGCTGTCCCCTCGGCGGTCAGGGTGCGCTGGGCGCCCGGCGGAGTGATCTGGGGGCCGAAGACCACCGTGTTGCCCTGCTCGTTGAATCGGGGGCCGGCCGCGAAGGAAAACCTCGGATACACGACGCCGATCGTCCCCGCGGCCTCGCGGAGCCCTAGCCCA
>DASZJM010000609.1:0-4847 GCA_035948165.1 Candidatus Methylomirabilota bacterium | reverse complement strand
CGCGCGGCCGCCGAGATGATCCGGCTCGCCGCGGAGGCGGGCATCTCGGGCGGCTCGATCGAGGACGCCACCGGCGACCCGACCCGTCCCATCTACGACTTCGACCTCGCGGTCGAGCGCGTGCACGCCGCGGTCGAGGTGGCCCGCGCGCTGCCGGTGCCGTTCCTGCTCACCGCGCGCGCGGAGAATCTCCTGCACGGGCGCGATCTCGACGACGCGATCCGCCGGCTGCAGGCCTTCGAGCGGGTGGGCGCCGACGTGCTCTACGCGCCGGGCGTCCGCGACCTGCCCGCCATCCGGGCGGTGGTCTCCGCGGTCGGCAAGCCGGTCAACGTGGTGATGAGCGCGGCCGACCCCGACCTCACCCTGGCGCAGCTCGCGGAGGCCCGGGTCAAGCGCATCAGCGTGGGCGGGGCCCTTTCGCGCCTCGCCCTCGCCGGCTTCCTCGCGGGGGCGCGGGAGATGGCCGAGCGGGGCGGCTTCACCTGGATGCGCGACACCGTGCCCACCCGGGAGCTGAAGGCGGTGTTCAAGGAATTCTCCGGAGGGAGCTGACCATGGCGATCGCGGTCACCCGGCTGACCCCGTGCTTCGCGGCGCGCGTCGACGGCGCCGACATCACGCGCCCGCTCGACGACGCCGCCTGGTCGGCGATCCGCGCCGCCTTCGAGGAGCACTCGGTGCTGCTCTTCCGCGGCCAGCCCCTCGACGACGACACCCAGATCGCGTTCAGCCGCCGCTTCGGCGCCCTCGAGGTCACCCGCAGCATGAACCCGGCCGCGGGCACCCCGTTCGCGCGCCAGTCGAACCTCGACATCAAGACCGGCGAGGTCATCCCGCCCGACGACCGGCGGATGGTCTACCAGCTCGCCAACATGCTCTGGCACAGCGACAGCTCCTTCAAGCCGGTGCCCTCCCTCTGCTCGCTGCTCTCCGCCCGCATCGTGCCGCCCGCGGGCGGGGCCACCGAGCTCGCGAGCGGGCGCGCCGCGTACCCCTCGCTGCCCGAGCCGCTCCGGCGCCGCGCCGAGACCCTGACCGTGGTGCACGACTTCTCGTGGTCGCGCGACCAGGTGCGGCCCGGCTTCTACACCGCCGAGGAGCGCGCGGTCTACCCGCCGGTGCGCCATCCGCTCGTGCGGGTGAACCCGGTGAACGGCCAGCGCGCGCTCTTCCTCGGCGCGCACGCCTCCCACGTGGAGGGCCTGCCGATCGAGGAGGGCCGCGCGCTGCTGCGCACCCTGCTCGACCACGTCACCCAGCCCCAGTTCGTCTACCGGCACGAGTGGGTGGAGGGCGACCTGATCGTCTGGGACAACCGCTGTGTGCTCCACCGCGCGACGCCGTACGACACCACCAATCACAAGCGGCTCATGCAGCGGACCACCGTGTCCGGCGACCCGGCGGAGCCGATGCTCGCGCCGGTCTAGCCCGGGAGGTCACGATCTACGAGTAGGCCATGATCGACTACAAGCACCTGGTGCAGGACGATCGCATCCACGCGAGCCTCTACACCGACCCCGCGATCTTCGACGAGGAGATCGAGCGCGTCTTCCATCGCGGCTGGGTCTTCGTGGGGCACGCGAGCGAGATCCCGCGACCGGGCGACTACGTGACCCGGACGGTGGGCACCGAGCCGGTCATCATGGTGCGCGCCGGCGACGGGGAGATCTCGGTGCTGATCAACCGCTGCCGCCATCGCGGGACGATGGTCTGCCCGGCCGACCGCGGCCACGCCCGCACCCTCACCTGCCCCTACCACGGCTGGACCTACGATCTGCGCGGCGACCTGCTCGGGGTGCCCTACCCGGGCGGCTACTCCGCCTTCGACAAGAGCGCCAACGGCCTGCCGCGCGCCCCGCGCGTCTCGCAGTACCGCGGCTTCGTGTTCGCGAGCCTGGCCGCCGACGGGATCTCGCTCGCCGAGCACCTCGGCCCCGCCACCCGCCTGATCGACCGCTCGTGCGACCTCTCGCCGGAGGGCCTAATCGAGCTGACCGCGGGCTGGGTCCGTCATCGCTGCGCGGCCAACTGGAAGATGCTGCCCGAGAACGACAGCGACGGCTACCACCTGGGCTTCGTGCACATGGCCCTCTTCCGGACGATCCGGACGCAGTACCAGCGGGTCGTCGGCGACGAGCGCTCGATCAAGGCGGTGGTGCGCGATTGGGGCCACGGCCACATCGAGATCGACTGGTCCCCCGGCTACGAGGGCCTCTTCGAGTGGCTGGGCAGCGCCTCCGGAGACACGGTGGCCCGCTTCGTGGCCGCGATCGAGCGGCGCGACGGCGCCGAGGTGGCCGGGCGCCGGTTCCGCGAAGGCCCCGCGCACGCCTTGATCTTCCCCAACCTCTTCCTCGGCGAGACCAACATCGCCATCGTCCAGCCGGTCTCGGTGGAGGAGTGCGTGCACTGGCACACCCCGATGTTCTGGAAGGGCGTGCCGGAGTGGAACGGCCGGCTGCTCCGCATGGCCGAGGCCGGCATGGGGCCCGCGTCGTTCCTGATGCCGGACGACCTGATCATCGCGGGGCGCAACCAGCTCGGCCTGCGCGCCCGCACGAGCCCTTGGCTGCTCCTCGGCCGCGGCCTCAACCGCGAGACGGTGGACGCCGACGGGCGCATCGTCTCCCACGTCACCGACGAGACCACCAACCGCGGCTTCTTCCACCACCTGCGCGCGGTGATGACGGACACATGAGGCCGGCGCCCGCCGCGCCCCCGATGCGCTCCGAGGCCGAGCACCGGGCCGTCGCCGACTTCCTCTACCTGGAAGCGCGGCTGGCCGACGAGGCCCGCTACGCGGAGTGGCTCGAGCTGTGGACCGACGACGGGGTGTACTGGGTGCCCGCGACCACCGATCCAGGCGCCGATCCCGAGCGCCACCTCTCGCACATCTACGACAACCGGGCCCGCATCGAGACCCGGGTCAAGCTGCTGCAGACCGGCGTGCGCCACAGCCAGGAGCCCGCGTCGCAGATGCGGCGGCTCGTCTCCAACATCGAGGTCGAGGCGGCCGCCGACGGCGAGCTCGTGGCCGGATCGAACTTCATCCTCGCGGAGCTGGCGGTGCAGGCCCGGCGCGAGCTGCACTGGTGGGCGGGGCGCGTCACCCATCGCCTGCGTCGCGTGGACGGCCGGCTCCGGATGAGCCGCAAGACGGTGGTGCTCGTGAACGCGGCCGAGCCCCTCCCCAACCTCGCCTTCCTGATCTGAGGCCGCCGTGAAGCAGGTCGTGCTCGAGCGGTACGGCGCCCCCGCGGACGCGGTGCGCTGCGTGGAGTCGCCGGACCCGGGCGCGCCCGCGCCGGGCGAGGTGGTGTTCGACGTGCTCGCCTTCCCCATCAACCCCGCCGATCTCTCGATGTGCCGCGGGACGTATCGCCTGCGGCCGCCCCTGCCCGCCGGCATCGGCGCGGAGTGCGTGGGGCGCGTGACCGCGGTGGGCGACGGGGTCGCGCTCGTCGAGGCGGGCGACCTGGTGATCAACCTGCAGCGGGAGAACTGGACGCAGCGTCGGCGCGTGGCTGCCGACGACGTGATCGCGGTGCCGCCCGGCCTGGACCGGCTCCAGGCCGCCATGCTCCGCATCAATCCGCCGACCGCGTGGCTGCTGCTCACCGACCTGGTCGAGCTGCGGCCGGGCGACTGGATCATCCAGAACGTGGCCAACTCCGCGGTGGGCCGCTTCGTGATCCGCCTTGCCCGGGGCCGCGGCGTCCGCACCGTGAACGTGGTGCGCCGCGAGGCGCTCGGCGCCGAGCTCGCGCCGCTCGGCGCCGACGTGTGCGTCGTCGACGGTCCCGACCTGGCCGACCGGGTGAAGGCGGCCACCGGCGGCGCGTCGATCCGCCTCGGCCTCGACGCGGTGTCGGGCCAGGCCACCGCGCGCATCTCCACCTGCGTGGGCGAGCGCGGCGTGGTCTGCAACTACGGCTCGATGAGCGGGGAGGATCCGGTCATGCCCCGGTCCAAGCTGATCGGGGAGGGACAGAGCCTGGTGGGCTTCATCCTCGGGCGCGCCCTGGCCCCGCGCTCGCGGGCCCAGGTCCGCGCCATCTACGCAGAGCTCGCCGAGCAGGTCCGCGCGGGCCTCCTCACCGCGCCGGTGGAGCAGATCTACCCGATCGAGGAGATCCGGGCCGCGGTGGCCCACGCCGAGCAGGGCGGCCGGCGGGGCAAGATCCTGGTGACACCGAACGGAGCGGTCGCGTGATCCGGCCCGGCCTGCTCGCCTGGCAGTGGAGCGACTACGCGGCCAAGCATCGCGATCGCGGGAACCTGCTCCTCCACCTGGTCGTGGTCCCGATGTTCCAGCTCGGCACCGTGATCCTGGTACTGGGCGCCGTCCTCCGGTCCCCGCTCGGCGTCGTGGTCGGCCTCGCGGGCCTCGCCGCCGCGATCGTGCTGGAGGGACGCGGGCACGCGCGGGAGCCGGAGCGGCCGACGCCGTTCGACGGCCCGCTCGACTTCGCGAGCCGCTTCTTCGTCGAGCAGTGGATCACCTTCCCGCGCTTCGTCCTCTCCGGAGGGTGGCGGCGCAACCTGCGGGCGGCCGGCCCGCGCTAGACCGCCCCGCGGTCACCGGCGGGCCGCCAGGAGCAGGAAGGGCGGCCGCTGGCGCTCGTTGGCCCACTCCGGGTGCGCCGCGATCTGCTCGTCGCTCGGGCCCCATTCGTCGACGTGCGCGATGGCGAACCCCGCGGCGATCAGCAGGTTGACGTAGGTCGCGATCGTGCGGTGCTGCTTGACCACGCCCTCGGCGAGCCAGTCGGTGGCGCGCGGGCCCTCGTCGAGATAGCCGCTCACTGGCCACGTGGGCCGGCCCGCCGGGTCGGCCGACCACT
>DASZJM010000608.1:0-2433 GCA_035948165.1 Candidatus Methylomirabilota bacterium | reverse complement strand
GCGTTCTTCAGCGGCTACTCGGACAAGAAGTACCGCAACATCATCCAGGGCTCGAGCGGGGCCTTCGGCAACGCGGCCACGCGCCTCGAGGCCTTCGTGGCCAGCACCGGGGCCTACTCCTACGGCGGCTACCCCGACACCGACGGTCTGATGCAGGAGCAAGCGGCCGACACCGATGCCAAGCGCCGCGAGGCCACCCTGCGGCGCATCCAGCAGCTCGTCACCGAGAAGGTGATGTACGTGCCGATCTGGGAGCTGGCCTTCCTGAACGGGGTCGGCCCGCGCGTGCGGGAGTCCGGGCTCGGCCTCATCGCCGGCCACGCCTACTCCGCGCCCTACGAGGACCTCGCGCTCAAGGGCAAGTAGACGAAGAGCAGGTGGGGCGGCAGGTACAGCACGAGCGCGAAGGCGACGATCAGCAGCGCGAGGTAGAGCCACGGAGGCAGGCGGCGCTGCGGGGCGCCCAGCCCGTGGACCCAGTTCACGTTCTCGGCCGGGTCGGTGAGCCAGTAGGTGACCGGGAGCACCACGAGCGCGAGCAGGCTCTGGCCGAGCCACGCGCGGCGATCGTAGCCCAGGCGGTGGACCAGCCACACCAGGCCCACCGGCAGCGGCACGTGGAAGAGCGACAGCGCGCGAATGAACCGCGGCCGCGCGCGCTCGAACATGTAGGCGCTCATGCCGAACATGCGGTGGCCGGTGAGCAGGCGGCCGAAGAAGTCGAGGTTCCAGGCACACTCGGGCAGGAACACCGCCAGCATCATCATGCTGGCCAGCAGCGGGTTCTCGAGCCAGAGGGCGGCGCCCGCGCCGAGCAGCGCGATGTCGGAGAACCAGAGGAAGTTCCGCGGCCCGTAGTGCGCCCAGTACACCGGCACCAGGACCGCGAGGAACAGGGTGTAGGCGATCTTGATCCCGAGGGCGATCGGCTCGCCGGCCACCGGCGCGCGCCCTAGCCGATGATCACCTTCTCTTCCACCACGAAGGTCTTGTTGGCCCCGATGAAGAGCGCGCCGTCCGCGTGGAGGGCGGCCATCTCGGGCGAGGCCAGCGCGCGCTCCATGCTCGGGCGGTCGGCGAACCACAGCTCGGCGATGCCGTCCACCTGGACCGGCGAGGTCGGGATGTCGGCGCGGCGGAACTCTTCGACGATGTGCGACTGCACGTAGCGCACGAGGCCGGGGACCGGCCGGGCGAGCGGCGCGTGGATCTCGAGCCAGTGGCGCGTGAACTGCTCGCGGGTCATCCCGTCCTTCCGGGTCAGGAGCGACACGCGCTTGATCATCGACCGGCCGCTCCCAGCGGCGGCGTGATCCGCCGGAACACCGCGGGCGAGCCCGCGTCGAGCCGTATGTGGGGCCGCACCCGCCGCGTCCACGGGTTCGCGTCCCGCACCCGGTTCCACGGCTCGCTCTCCGGCACGTCGGGCCGCTCGAACTCGTAGACGGTCAGATACTTGGGCTGGCCCTCCACCGCGGTGAAGCGGCGCGCCCGGATCACCCCCGGCACCGTGAGGTAGTCCGGCACGTAGACCCAGTTGTACCAGTCGTTCCACTCCTCCTCCATGTGGGCGGGGATGTCCATGCGCCCCATCTGCAGATAGGGCGCCGGGCCCATGGTCAGCTCGATGGGGTTCGTGCGCGCGGGGAAGATCTGGCGATAGCCGTTCAGCAGGTAGTTGCGGCCCACGTGCCCGCCGGAGGACTGCTGCCGGCGCGCGGAGGGACGGAACCGCACCTCGTCGAGGAAGGCGGCGGTGCGGAGCACGCTCGCCTCCTCCAGCTCGTACATCGCGAGGTACTTGGGCCCGCCGCGGAGGGCCTCGTAGCGCGATGCGGAGAGAATGCCCGGCACCTTCAGCAGGCGGTCGAGATGCTCCTCGTCGTACCAGCGGTTGAACTCCGCCTCGTGCTGCGGGTCCACGTCGGTCCACAGCATCAGCAGCCCGGTGCCACGCGTCTTCGCCATGCTCCCTCCTCTGGACGGCGCCCTTGACTCGACGACCGGCCTTGCTCAGGATTGGCGGCGGTCGACGTGAACGCGCCGACGATACGGCAGGGCGAGGAGAGACGTCAAATGGGACTGCTCGACGGCAAGGTGGCGGTGGTCACGGGCGGCGGCACGGGCATCGGGCGCGCGGTCTCGATCGGCCTCGCGGCCGCGGGCGCCAGGGTCGTGGTCAACGACTACGGCGTCAGCGTCGACGGGATGGATCCCTCGAGCGAGCCCGCGAACCAGGTGGTGGCCGACATCCGCCGGGCGGGCGGCCAGGCGGTGGCCGCCGCCGACAGTGTGGCCACCATGGCGGGCGGCCGCGCGGTGGTGGATCTGGCCCTCAAGGAGTTCGGCGACCTCCACGTGCTGGTGTGCTGCGCGGGCATCCTGCGCGAGCGCATGATCTTCAACATGAGCGAGGAGGACTGGGACGCGGTC
>DASZJM010000607.1:0-4100 GCA_035948165.1 Candidatus Methylomirabilota bacterium | reverse complement strand
GAAGTGCGCGACGATGGGATCGGTTTCGAGATCGATGGCCACGATAGGGATCGTGTTGGTTGCCTGCTTGGCCGCCCGAACCGCGTGCCCGCCTCGGGCGAAGATGACCGCCACCTTGGCGCGGACCAGCTCGGCCGCCGCCGCGCGGAACAGCTCCGGTCGGTTCCTGGCGTCCCGGTGCTCGAACGTGAAGGTTTTCCCCTCTTTGTAGCCGCCCTCTCGAAGTGCGGCCAGGAAGGCATTCCAGTTCTCCGGCGGCGGCTGAGGGGTGCTGTTCGGACCCGCAATGGCGAGATGACCGACACCGGGAAGAACTGTCGTCTGCTGGGCCTCCGCCGCGAGCGGTACGGCGAGGAGTCCGCCGGCCAGAGTGCCGAGGAACGCCCGTCGATGCATTCAGCGGATCCTCCGTCTGGCCGCGTGATAGGGGGACGGGACGGCCAGCGGGGTGAATCTATACCAGCAGGCGTTGAGCGAGCTAGATCTTCTTGTCCATGAACCGGTCAGAGCCGGATGATGGCGACTCCCTTCGCGGCCAGCCAATCCGACACCTTGCTCCATCCGACCGGGTCGCGTTCGGCCCACGCGTCCAGGGCCTTGGCGGGCACGACGACCCAGGGAAGGTTGTTGCGCGCCACCCGCTCGACGAGCCAGGCTAGATCGGTGTTCGTCTTGAGATCTGCAAGGAGGACGTCAACAGGGCTGGGCTCCGTGGATCCCTCGATCTCACCCATGAGTTCTCCGCTCGGTCTTCGACCGGGTCCGCTGCACCCCGTGAGTAGGAAATACCGGTGGGGTGTGATGACAACGTTCGTGCCACGCGGGGCACACCGCTAAAGGGCGGATTATGTGTGGCTGTCCATGAGTCGGCCCTCGGGAGCGGTAGAACCTTCCCACCCGCGTCGGGAACTCTTGGGCGCGCGGCCAGACTGGGAAGGGACTACCGACTTTGCTAGACTCCGCGACAGCATGAGGCCAGCGATGGAGCGGAGAGCGTTCATCGGCACGCGGCGGGTGGCCTCCTCGCCGGGCCGCTCGTCGCGCCCGCTCGAGGCCAGACGAGGGCGCGCCTGGCGTTCCTCGCGCCGCGATCGTTGAAGCGGGCTCGCGGCTGGCTGGGCGGACTGCTGGTGGGACTGCTCATGGCCGGTATCCTGCCCGGCTGCTCGATCTCGCCGGCCCAGCAGGCCGCGATCCGCCGGGCATGGGACGAGAGAGACGCCGAGCGGGCCCGCGAATGCGAGCGGATGGGGCGAGGGTTCGTGGCTGGGGGATGTACCGGAGGCGGAGGACCCTGAGCGCGGTCGGGTGGCTAGACGCGCAGGGCGTCCCACTGCTGCTGGACGCTAGTCGCGACCACCCGGCCCCCGAAGTCCTCGACGGTCACGGTCACGCTCGAGCCCATCGGAATGAACTCGGGGACGGAGATCTCGGGCGCCAGGGCCAGCCGCAGCCCGGCCACCACGACATAGCCCTCCTCGATGGCGTCGAGCGTGCCGACGACGTGAGCCCGATGCGGCGCGGCGCTCGGTTCATCCGCGGGCGCATCACCCACCTCGACGTCCCCGACTTCCTCGATGCACTGGCCAACCGCCGCGGTGAGCGCGGCCAGGAGCCGCTCGAGAGAGGGCGGGGGCATCCACTCTTCCAGCAAGGTCACGTAGTCGTGGCCCTGAAACCGAACGGTCACCGACAGACGATTGCCGATGCTCCGGGCGCTCGCCAGGATCCCGCGGCGGCGCAGCTCGGGCGTGTCGGGCGGGCCGTGCGGCGTCCACGACGGTGGCCAGATGGGCGAGCGGGACCGGGTCCGCTCGATGTTGCGGAGGAGCATGTTGCCCACGATACGAGGACGCCCCGTCCCGGACCAAGCAATTGCGACCTGCTGCTGCTATGCTCCGGCCCCCATGGGCGGCCTCCTCCGATCGGCCTGGCGAGGCACCCGGACCTACGTTCTGGCCGGACTGGCCATCGGCGTCATCGTCAGTCTTGCCGGCTACGGGGTGTGGAGCGTCTGGCACGCCTGGCGCGTGCGCGAGGAGGCCGCGGTCAGCAAGACGTGGCCGACGAGCGGGCTCTTCGATGAGGCGACGGTCGAGCTCACCACGAGCTGCGCGGGCTCCGTGCTGGCCTCCATCGTGCTGATCGTCCCGCCCATCAGCCGGGCCGTCACCCTGCCGGACCGCATCGATCAGAGCAAGGCCAAGACCGATCGGATCAGGCTGCGGCTGGAAGCGATCCGCCTCGAGCTCCTGGAGGGGAAGGGAACGGCCCCGATCGTGGCCATCGAGCGCAGGGTCGACGACTTCGTCAGAATCTACTCGACCAGTGACCGCCGGCTCACGAGCCTGGAGGCGAGGGGAACGGTGAGCTGTGACGCGGCGAGCTACATGCGGGCCGAGCGGCTCCGGGTCACCTGGCGTGAGCGCCCGGAGTGACCCTCACGCGGTAACTTGGTCACGGTCAACATGACGCACCGGCGCCGACGGGAGCGGCGCGCCCGGCCATTTTCGCGGGGTTGGTGGCGGCACGCCGATTGCCTTCCAGGTCAGGAGGCGAACATGCCCAACGCAGATTCCGACAGGTCAGAAGCGGAAAAGCCCTGCCCGAGATGTGGTGGCGAGTTCCAGTCCCTGCGACGCTCCACCCGATGGGGCCGGCTGGTCGTGGTGCTGATGTGCCGTGATTGCCAGTACCTCACGCAGGCCGACATCCTGAACCGTGACCCGGAGCCGACCCCGGCCCCGGTCGAACCCGACACTCCGCTCGCCGGAAGTCGGTAGCTCGCTCGGCTTCCAGGCTCGCCGCTCTCGGTTGCGCTAGACTGCGACCATCCGTAGCCAAGCCGCACCCGCTGGAGGACCGGATGGGTACGTTCGTGGTGAGCCTCACCCTCGAGACCCCCGAGGAAGACGAGATCGAGAGCGTGGTCGTCGAGGAGGCGCTCCGCCTCATGGCGACCGAGCAGGGATGGGAGGTCGAGCACGTGATGGTTGTCGGCGCGTGAGCGCCCGCGGCCTCCGCTCGATGCCCGCGGCCTCCGTTCGATGAAGGTCGGCGTCGTCTTTCCCCAGACCGAGATCGGGCGGGACCCCGCGATCATCCGCGACTACGCGCAGGCGGTGGAGGCGATGGGCTACACCCACATCCTCGCCTTCGACAGCGTCGTCGGGCCCAACCCCGACCGCCCGGGCGGCTGGGACAGCCAGTACGACTACCGTCACGCCTTCCACGAGCCGCTCGTCCTCTTCGGCTTTCTCGCCGCGGTCACGCGCCGCATCGAGCTGGCCACCGGGGTCCTCATCCTGCCGCAGCGCCAGACCGCGCTCGTCGCCAAGCAGGCGGCCGAGGTCGACGTCCTCTCGGGTGGCCGGCTCCGCCTCGGCATCGGCGTGGGCTGGAACCCCGTCGAGTTCGAGGCGCTCGGCGAGGACATCAAGAATCGCGGGCGGCGCGTCGAGGAGCAGATCGAGGTGATGCGGCTCCTCTGGACCAGGGAGCTGGTGACCTACGCGGGCCAGTGGCACCGGGTGCCGGACGCCGGCATCAACCCGCTCCCCGTGAAGCGGCCGATCCCCATCTGGATGGGCGGCGAGAGCCCGGCCGTTCTCCGCCGCGCCGCGCGCCTCGCGGATGGGTGGATCACGCTCCAGACCTTCCGCCCGGGGCCCGCGGCGCAGCAGACCGTGGACGGGCTCCTCGGCCAGGTCCGCGAGGCGGGCCGCGATCCCGCCGCCTTCGGCATCGAGGGACGCGTGGCCCTGGCCAGCGTGCCGCCGGATCAGCGCGAGAAGGAGATGGCCGCCTGGCGTGACATGCGCGGCATCACGCACGTGTGCGTCAACACCATGGGGCTCGGCCTGCCGCGGCCCGAGGAGCACGTGCGCGAGCTCGAGCGCTTCAAGCGCGACGTCCTCGGGTAGCGCGGGTCCCGGCCGGCCGAGCTACGCGATGCGCTGGGTCCGGTTCACGTCGAGGGGATGGTCGATCAGCGGCGCCACCCGCTCGATGAACCGGACGGTGTGCGGCAGGCCGGCGTGAACCTCGAACGCGGCCTCGTCCTTCCAGCGGGAGTGGATGTAGAAGAGCCGCCGGTCGCG
>DASZJM010000606.1:0-5636 GCA_035948165.1 Candidatus Methylomirabilota bacterium | reverse complement strand
GCCAGCTGTACTCGCCGATGTTGCCGAACGACGGATGGAGGTAGCCCCGGAGGAAGATCCCGATGTTCCCCACGTCGCGCACCAGCTCGAGCGGGCGCAGCTCGATCACCCGGCCCGCCATGCCGAGCACCACCGCGAGGGCGACGGTGGCGAGCAGGTTCCGGCCCAGATCGGAGCGGCGGGGGGGAGCCTGGGGCGGCGGGCCTCCGAGGATGCCCGCGAGGGGTCCGCTCAACTCGGCACCAGCACCGGCTCGGGCAGCTGCGCCAGCTCCACGTCGGGGCCGCCGGTCTCGGGGCGCGATCCGAAGATCTCGCGGATCGCATGGTCGTCGAGATCCCGGGCGCGGCCGTCGAAAACGAGCTGGCCCGCGCGGAGCCCGAGCACGCGGTCGGCGTAGCGCCGCGCGTACTCCACGTGGTGGAGGGTGGAGATCACGGTCAGCCCCGCCGCGGTGGCGATCCGCCGGAGGGTCTCCATGATCAGCGCCCCGTTCGCCACGTCGAGGCTCGCCACCGGCTCGTCGCCCAGGATCAGCTGCGGCTCCTGGGCCAGGATCTTGGCGATGGCCACGCGCTGCTGCTCGCCCCCGGAGAGCGTGTCGGCGCGCTGCCACGTCCGGGCCAGGAGCCCCACGTGGTCCAGGCACGCGAGCGCGATGTCGCGCTGGGGGTATTCGAAGAGGCGGGCCAGCGCCGCGACGCGTCGCCAGCCGCGCAGGTGCGGTAGCCGCCCGACCAGCACGTTGTCGAGCACCCGCAGCCGCTTCACGAGGTTGAACTGCTGGTAGATCACCCCGACCCGCGCCCGATGGGCGCGGAGCGCTGCTCCGGTGAGCGGTCGGAGATCCTGCCCGCCCATCCGGACCGCGCCCTCGGTGGGCACGATCGCGCGGGACAGGCACCGGAGCAGCGTGGTCTTGCCCGCCCCCGAGCGGCCGATGATCGCCACGAACTCCCCGGGGCGGATGCACGCGGTCACCCCGGCGAGCGCCACCTGGGGGCCGAAGCGTCGCCCGACTCGCTCCAGGACCACCACCGGCGAGGTCGTCGAGCTCATGTCGCGCTCGACCCTAGCCGGTTCCTGTTGCAGGGCGATGACCGCCGGGTGAAGGTTCCGTGACCCGCCCCCGGGGCCGGCGCTACGACCGGCGCAGGTAGCGGGGGGAGTAGGCCGCGATGTCGGTCAAGGGGTCGGTCACCAGCTTGACGACCCACACGAGGGCCAGCCAGACGTTCTGGGCCCACATCAGGTAGAGCACGCGCCCGCCCACCACCGCGCCGGTCCAGAGGAACCACTGCCACGCGACCGTCGCCATCACGGGGGACAGCGCGGCCACGGTCCAGGCCGGGGCGCGGAGGAGGTGGAACACGGGGATCGCGAGGTAGGCGCCCAGGATCAGCGACTTGTTCCGGGTGTTGAAGCCGAGGAGCAGCGCCTCCTTGTCGTGGCAGGGCGGCTCGAGGATCGCGTGGCCGAGCTGGCGCAGGAAGAGCGCGGCGAGCCCCGCCCACATCGCGGTGGTGAGGTCCCAGAACGCGAGCACGTAGCAGCCGAGGAAGACGCTCGAGCTGATGATGTGGAAGAGCTGGTTGGTCAGGTCGCTGTGCGAGGCGTGGTGGTCGTCCTTCTTCCGCCGCATGACCTCGGTGTAGAACGTCTGCACCGGCCGCGGCATCCGCAGCAGGCTGCCCAGGACTTCCCGAACGAGCATTCGTCGCATGTGGGTCTCCCTCCCGGGGTGCTCCGCCGCGGTCAGCCACCATCCGTCCGCCTTCATGGCCTGCGCCGCGGCGAGCAGCTTCGTCTGGAGATCGTCGTAGTCCTTCTCGGTGAAATCCATGTTGGAGAGGCAGCGCCCGGTACCGACCCAGCTGAGGGTCACACCCTGGGCCCGCAGGTAGTACTGGAGCAGCCAGTTGTAGCGGCCCGGCTCGGTGAAGAGCAGGGTCCACACCGTGCCCATGTGCACCAGGCGCAGCGGCAGCGCCAGATCGGCCAGCCGCTGATTGGTCGACCGCGCCCACCGCGCGCACCGCTCGTTCATGAGCGCGTATTCCCCCGCGGTCGAACCCTCCTCGATCCAGCGGAGGAACTCGTTCATGGCACCCATGACCACCGGGTGGCCCGCGAAGGTGCCGATGACGTAGGCGATGCGCATCGGACGCTCCGGATCGAAGCGGCGCATCAGGGCGCGGGTGCCGCACACCACCCCGATCGGCATGCCGCCCGCCACCGTCTTGCCGTAGACCACCATGTCGGCCGCGACCCCGAAGTACTCCTGGGCCCCGCCCGGAGCCAGGCGGAACCCGGTGTAGACCTCGTCGAAGATCAGCGGGACCTGGGCCTCGCGGCACACCGCCCGGAGGCGGCGCAGCCAGTCGGCGTAGCGCGCGGAGCCGTCCTCGGTGCGCCGCACGTCGCTGGTCATGAGCACCGCGTCGCTGGGCGGCGGCGCGTTCGGATGGAAGGACTGGACCGGGTTGACCAGGACCGCGGCGATCTCCCCCGCCCGGCGGCGAATCACCTGAAGCGACGCGGGGTGCAGGTCCTTCAGCGTCAGGCAGTCGTCCAGCGGTCGCTCGCTGCCGAGGCCCGGCTGCACCCCGTCCCACCAGCCGTGATAGGCCCCCGAGAAGGACACGATGAGCGGGCGCCCGGTGTTGAAGCGGGCCAGACGCACCGCCGCCATCACCGCCTCGGTTCCGCTCATGTGGAACGACACCTCGTCGAGGCCGGAGATGCGGCGCAGGCGCGCGATGTTCTCCGCGGTCATCGGGTGGAGCGGGCCCAGCACCGGCCCCAGGTCGCGCACCCGCTCGAGGCCCCGCGCCATCCACTCCTTGTAGCGGCCGAAGCCGGCCACGTTCACCCCGTAGGAGCCGCCCACGTCGAGCGTCCAGTGCCCGTCCAGGTCATGGAGACGCGGCCCGTCGGAGGCGGTGACCACCGAGCAGAGCTCGAAGCGCTCCCGCATGACCCGGGCGAACGGGAACGGCACCCGGTTGGCGTCGGTGAACCGGAGGTCGGAGAAGCCGGGCCCCACCTCCGCGGCCCAGGCGCGTGACCGGGGGTAGGCCGCGCGCAGGCCCGCGGCGAGCCGCTCGAGCCCGAGTCGCCGCCGCGTGGCCCACGCCTCGCCGGCTCCGTCGGCCCGGAAGAACTCGGCGTCCGAGTAGCTCCGGGGTCTCACGAAACGGGCCAGGCGACGGGAGAGCCCGGGCACGAGCGCCCGCGCCCGCAAGGTCACGAGCGCGGTCAGCGCGCGCCGGCATCCCACCAGGCCGAGGCCCAGGGCTGCCGCGCCGAGCGCGAGCCAGCCCACGAGGCCGGCGCCGGCGGGGGCGCACTCCGTCGTCATGCACGCCAGCACGCCGCTCCAGAAGCCGCTCATCGGCTGCTCCTTTCTGTCGTTCGGGCGGCCGACGCGGCCAGCAGGGCCACGAACCGATCGACCACCCGATCCCATCCCAGCTCCTGCACCGAGGCCCCGGCCTCCGCCCCCATCCACCGCAGCGTCTCCGGCGAGCGCGCCAGCGCGGTCGCCGCGGAGAGGAAGCCGGCCGCGTCACCCATGGGCACCAGCGCGCCGGTCCGTCCGGGCCGCACGTGCTCGCGGGCCGCCGCGTAGTCGTAGGCCACCACCGCGAGGCCGCTGGCGAGCGCCTCGAGGGTCACGTTCCCGAAGGTCTCGGTCTCGCTGGGGAACAGGAACACGTCGGCGGAGGCGAAGTGCGCGGCGAGCGGCTCGCCGGTGAGCATGCCGCAGAAGAAGAGATCGGGGTGCGCCCGCTCGAGCGCGCGCCGCAGCGGCCCGTCGCCCACGATCACCAGGCGGCACGACGGCTGCGCCCGCTGCATGGCGCGGTAGGCCGCGATGGCGAGCCGGATGTTCTTCTCGGCCGCGACGCGCCCCACGCAGAGCGCCACCACGTCGCGGTCCGAGACGCCCCACGCCCGGCGCAGCGAGGCGCTGCGCCGCGCCGGGCTGAAGAGGTCGCCGCTCACGCCCCGGCCCAGCACGCTCACGTTGCGGAAGCCCCGGGCGTGCAGCTGGTCGCGCAGCGCCGCCGTCGCCACCACGGTGCCTCCCGCGCGGTTGTGCAGCAGACGCAGGTACCACCGCGCCACGCCCTCGAGCCAGCCGAGATGGTAGTGACGCGTGTAGTGGTGGAAGTTCGTGTGGAAGCCGGCCAGCACCGGGAGCCGCAGCCGTCGGCACGCCCCGACCGCCGACCAGCCGAGCGGGCCCTCGGTCGCGACGTAGACCGCGTCGGGCCGGCGACGGCGCCAGCGCCGGCGGAGCGAGGCTCCGGCGGGCAGCCCGAAGCGCACCGCCGCGTACCCGGGCAGCGCGAGCCCCGGCACCAGCGTGACCGCCGGATCCGCGGGCTCGCCCGGGGGATCCGCCGCGGGCTGGCGCGGCCTCACGATCGCCACCCGGTGCCCGCGGGCGCGCAGCCCGCTCACCAGGTGCCCGAGCGTCAGCGTGACCCCGTTGATCTCGGGCGGGAACGTCTCGGTGACCACGCACACGTCCAGCGCGCCACCGGCCTCGGATCGGCCCTCCGCCACCACTCCGGCCTCGTGCTCCAGATCGAGCATCGCTTTCGCCTCCTCGCGCATCCGCGTAGTGGGCGCCTCGAGACCAGTGTCGGCGGTGGACCGTTCGCGCGACCCATGAAGTATCCGCGACCGGATGATTGCTGCACGATGTCGGGCGCGGTCGGCCAGACCTCCCGGACGTCACGCAGTCGTCGGCGGCGCGTGACGTCGGTGTCACGCCCCCGCGCTACGGTGGAGGAGCGACCATGACCAGCACCGATCTCCTCACCGATCTCGGATCCCACTCCGATCTCGGCCGGCTGGTGGAGCGGGTGGCCCGCGATCGGATGCCCTGGGTGGTCGTCTCGAGCGCCGCGGTGGCCGCGTGGACGCGCCGCCATCCGGACGAGTGGGCGAAGGTCTCGGCCTGGCTCGCCGAGCAGGGCGTGGCGGTGGTGCGGATCTGACGGCTAGAGCTTGTTGATCCCGGCGAGCGCCGCGACCTTGTAGCACTCGGCCAGCGTCGGATAGTTGAAGACGTGGTCGATGAAGTACCGGATCGTCCCGCCGAGTGCGATCACCGCCTGCCCGATGTGGACCAGCTCGGTCGCGCCTTCCCCCACGATGTGGACGCCCAGCACCGCCCCGGTCTCCCGGTGGAAGATGAGCTTGAGGCGGCCGATGGTGTCGCCGATGATCCCGCCCCGGGCGATCTCCCGGTAGTTGGCGATGCCGACCTCGTACGGCACCTGGGCCTGGGTCAGCTGCTCCTCGGTGTGACCCACGAACGACACCTCCGGGATCGTGTAGATCCCGTAGGGCAGCAGCGAGGGCAGCGTCACGGTCGGGATGCCGAAGGCGTTCGCGGTGGCCACGCGCCCCTGCTCCATCGAGACCGAAGCGAGGCTCGGGAAGCCCACCACGTCACCGGCCGCGTAGATGTGGGGGACGACGGTGCGGAACGTCTCGTCCACCGCGAGGCGCCCGCGCGCGTCCGCGGCCAGCCCCGCCGCCTCGAGGTTCAAGCCCTCGGTGTTGCCCTGGCGTCCCGCCGCGTAGAGCAGGGCCTCGGCCTGGAGCTGCTTGTGGCT
>DASZJM010000605.1:0-1905 GCA_035948165.1 Candidatus Methylomirabilota bacterium | reverse complement strand
GCACGCGGTCATGAAGGTGATCTGGGCGAAGCCGAGCATCATCAGCACCGCGACGGCGAGCCCGAAGTGGTGCACGAAGGACAGCGCGATCAGCAGCCCCGCCGCGGTCAGGGCGGGCGCCACCACCGCCCAGAGCGGCGGTCGGCCCACCGAGAAGGTCGCCACCGCGAGCGCGCCGATGACCGCGCCCACCCCGAGAGAAGCCATCAGCAGGCCGAAGCCGTGCGCGCCCTCGTGGAGCACGTTGCGCGCGATGAGGGGCACCAGCACGTTCATGTTGACCACGAAGAGGCTCACCGAGAGGAGCAGGCCGAAGACGAGCGCGATGCGCGAGGTGCCGAGCGCGTAGCGCACGCCCTCCGCGATCTCCGCGCCCATGCCGAGCCCGCTCCGGGGTCGCGGCGCCCCCTCGGTTCGGATCGCGGCCAGCGCCGCGATGACCGCGAGGACGCTCAGCCCGTTGAAGAGGAAGGCGGCGGCGGTGCCGTAGCGCGCGACCAGCAGGCCCGCCGCGGCCGGGCCCACCACCCGCGCCCCGTTGAACACCGCCGAGTTCAGCGCGATGGCGTTCATCAGGTCGCCGCGCGGGACGAGGTGGGCGATGAAGGCCTGGCGCGCCGGCATGTCGAGGGTGTTGGCGAGCCCGTAGAGCGCGGCCAGCACCGCCACGTGCCAGAACTGCACGTGACCGCTCCACACGAGGGCGGAGAGGGTGAAGGCCTGGATCATCAGCGCGGTCTGGGTGCCGATCAGCATGCGGCGCTTGTGCACGCGATCGCTGATCGCGCCGCCCAGGAACGAGAAGAGCAGGATCGGGCCGAACTGGAGCGTGCCGATGAGCCCGAGCCGGAACGGGGAGTTGGTCAGCTCGAGCACGAGCCACGACTGCCCCACGCTCTGCATCCACGTCCCGATGAGGGAGACGAGCTGCCCGCTCCAGAATAGCCGGAAGTCGCGATGCCGGAGGGCGCGCAGGCCCGCGGGAATGGCCATGGTCCGCTATATTGTGGTACACGCGGCGGCTGCGCGACGACGAAGTGACGGCGAGTACCGACAGCTCCCCAGGGCCCCGATTCCCGGGCTCGCCGGATCGCGATCGGGGCGCCGTGATTGACAGGTCTCCGGCCCCCGCCTACCGTAGTCACCGACCGAGGGCGTGAGGCTCGGGCAGAAAGGAAGACCCGCACCGATGATGCCCCGGAGGAACCGGATGGACTCCGTCGGCTTGCCCGAGATGCCTCGACGCGCCTTCGTGGCAATCATCGCGGGGGGCCTCCTCTCCGTGCCGCTCGCGGCCGCGGGGCAGCCGGCGGGGAAGGGGCCACGCATCGGATATCTCAGCAGCGGGCGCCGGCCCACCGCCCCCGGTGATGTCTCGGCCGAATCGATCAGGGTCATCCGCGAGAGCCTGGGCGCCTTGGGGTACGTCGAAGGACAGAACCTGGGCATCGAGTATCGCTTCGCGGAGGATCGAAGCGAGCGCCTGCCCGCTCTCGCCGCCGCCCTGGTCGTCCTCCAGGTGGATCTCATCCTGGCGATCGGGCCGGCCTCCGTTCGAGCCGCGAAAGACGCGACGTCGACCATTCCCATCGCCGCGTTCGATTTCGAGAGCGATCCCGTCGGGGCCGGGTTCGCCGCCAGCCTTGCGAGGCCGGCGGGGAACATCACCGGTATCTTTCTCGATCAGGCCGAGCTGGTCGGGAAATGGCTCGACCTGATCAAGGAGGCCGTTCCCGGCCTCTCACGCGTGGCGGCCCTTCGGGAGGCGGGGGCCCCGGTGCTTCAGGTGAGAGCGATCGAGACCGGCGCACGGGCGCTGGGACTCAAGCTTCAGGAGCTCGAGGTGCGGGAGCCGCGCGAATTCGCCGGCGCCTTCGCGGCCGCGACGCGGGGCCACGCGCAGGC
>DASZJM010000604.1:0-6617 GCA_035948165.1 Candidatus Methylomirabilota bacterium | reverse complement strand
CTCGGCTCGCGGCGCATCCACGCCCTGCGCGGGGTCTCGATGACCATCGCGCCCGGCGAGTTCGTGGCGGTGATGGGCCCGTCGGGCTCCGGCAAGTCCACGTTCATGAACCTGCTCGGCTGCCTCGACACCCCGAGCGCGGGGCTCTACCGGCTCGACGGGCTCGACGTCTCGCGCATGGGCCGCGACGCCCTCGCCCATGTGCGCAACGAGAAGATCGGCTTCGTCTTCCAGACCTTCAACCTGCTGCCCCGCACCAGCGCGCTCGAGAACGTGGAGCTGCCCCTGCTCTACAGCGCCGCGCTGCCGCGCGACCGGCAGGCGCGGGCCCGCGCCAAGCTGGCCGCGGTCGGGCTCTCCGAGCGGGAGCACCACCATCCGGCCCAGCTCTCGGGCGGCCAGCAGCAGCGGGTCGCGATCGCGCGCGCCCTCATCAACAACCCGGTGCTGATCCTGGCCGACGAGCCCACCGGCGCGCTCGACTCGCGGACGAGCGTGGAGATCATGGCCCTCTTCCAGGAACTGAACCGCGAGGGCATCACGGTGGTGGTGGTGACCCACGAGGCCGACATCGCGCGCTACGCCGGCCGCGTCCTGAGCTTCCGAGACGGCCACCTCACCCACGACGAGCCGGTGGCCGATCGGCTCGTGGCCCGCGAGCTGCTCGCCACCCTGCCCAGCGGGGACGCCGCCGACGAGGAAGACCTGACCCCCGAGGTCACGCCCACGTGAACGTCCTCGCGAGCGCGCGGATCGCGGTGCGGGCCCTGCGGGTCAACAAGCTGCGCAGCGCGCTCACCATGCTCGGCATCGTGATCGGGGTCGGCGCGGTCATCACCATGGTCGCGGTGGGCGCGGGCGCCCAGGCTCGGGTGGCCGAGCAGATCCAGAGCCTCGGGGCCAACGTCATCGTCATCTGGCCGGGCACCGTGAATCTCGCCGGGGTGCGGCTCGGCGCGGGAGCCCAGGCCAGCCTGTCCGAGGACGACGCGTGGGCGGTCCAGCGCGACATCCCGCTCGTCGAGGTGGTGGCGCCCTACGTGCGGGGCAACGCCCAGGTGGTCTACTCGAACCTCAACTGGTGGACCACCATTCTCGGGGTCACCCCCGAGTACTTCCCGGCCCGCGACTGGGAGGTCGTGGAGGGGCGGGCCCTGACCCAGGAGGAAGTGGACGGCGCCTCCAAGGTCGCGCTGGTCGGCCAGACGGTGGCCCGCAACCTGTTCGGCGAGGAGGACCCGCTCGGCCAGGTGATCCGCATCAAGAAAGTCCCGTTCACCATCATCGGGGTGCTGGACCGCAAGGGCCAGACCACGTGGGGCCAGGATCAGGACGACCAGATCGCCATTCCCCTCACCACCGCCAAGACCAAGGTGATCGGCGGCAACCAGGCCAAGGGCCGCGCGGTGGGCGCGATCACCATCAAAGTGCGCGAGGCGGAGCTCATGAAGGCGGCCGAGAACGAGATCCGCGAGCTGCTGCGCCAGCGCCACCGGCTGCAGCCCTTCCAGGAGGACGACTTCAACCTGCGGAACCTCGCCGAGGTGCTCCAGTCGCAGGAGGCGGCTTCCCGGGTGCTGACGATGCTGCTCGCGGCCATCGCGTCGGTTTCGCTTCTGGTGGGTGGTATCGGTATCATGAACATCATGCTGGTGTCGGTGACCGAGCGAACGCGGGAGATCGGGCTGCGCATGGCGGTGGGCGCGCGCGGCCGCGACATCCTGGCCCAGTTCCTGGTGGAGGCGGTCACCCTGTCGCTCATCGGGGGCGCCATCGGGATCGGCGCGGGCCTCCTCGGCTCCTACGCGATCGCCTACTTCGCGGAGTGGCGCACTCTGCTCCAGATCGAGGCCATCCTCATCGCCTTCGGCTTCGCGGCCGGGGTCGGCATCTTCTTCGGCTTCTACCCGGCGCGCAAGGCGGCCGGGCTCAACCCCATCGACGCCCTCCGGTACGAATGATCGCCCGCCGACTGCTCGGGGTCGTGCTGGTCTGGGCCGCGCTCGGCGGCGCGCTCGAGGCCCAGACCTACTCCCCGCAGTCCCCCTCCCGTCTCGCGGTGAGCTTCACCACCGAGCGGGTGGGCAGCGGCCGGGTGCTCATCTACGGTGACGTGCGCAACGGAGCCAACTCGGCCTGCGAGCGGGTGATCGTGAGCGTGGAGGGGCTCGACGAGAACGGCCGGGTGGTCAGCCGGGGCCGCGCCTTCGTCTTCGGGGCCGTCCCGTCGCGGGGCTCGAGCCCGTTCGAGGTGCGCATGTCCTCCCCCGGCACCGAGAAACGCTTCCGCGTGGAGATCGAGTCCTTCCAGTTCTCGTCGTCCTCGGGGAACTGACCCCGCGGGTTCGTGAAGAAGCGAAAGAAGGCCGCCTCACCCCGCCAGCGCATCGCCCGCGAGCGCGCGCGTCGGCGGCGGGCCCGGGCGCGCCGGGCGCGCGTCCCCGCACCCGCGCCGGCTCCCGCACCACTCGCCCCCACGCCTCCCGCGGCCGCGCCGCCCAGCGCGGCGGTGACGGCCGCCGCGACCCAGGTCGAGCAGCGTGGGCGGCCCATCGTCGCCGCGCTCGCGCGGATCGCGCGCGGCTCGGAGCCGCCGCGGGCCCGCCTCGAGCAGGCGATTCGCCTGCTCCTGGCCGCCTACGGGGAGAGTGATCCCGACTTCTCCGGGCTCTTCCTGACCGGCTGGGCCCGGGCCCGGCACGACAAGCAGTTCCGCCTGACGCTCGCCTGGCAACGGGAGCAGATCCGGCTCTCCCTCGAGGACATCCTGACGGAAGGCGTGAGAACCCGCCGGTTTCGCAACAATCTAGACCCCGGCGCGGTGGCCGCGGTCATCGTGGGCGCCGCCGAGGGCTGCCTGCTGCAGGCCGCGACCGAGGGCGGCGCGGTTCCGGCCGAGCGCCTGGTGGGCGCCTTGCTGACCTTGGCCCTCAGCGCGGCTTGAGCTCGATGTGGTAGCCGTCCGGATCCTGGATGTAGAGCGACGGGCCGGTCCCGAAGGCGCCGCGCCGCTCCACCACGTCGCCATCGACCGTCACCCCGCGGGCACGCAGCCCGTCCCGCACCGCGGCCAGGTCCCCGCAGCGGATCGAGAGACAGAAGTGGTCGAGCCCGCCCCCCTCGGCCCGCTCGCCCGGCAAGAGGTCGATGAGCTGCTCGCCGAAGCGGAGCTGCACCAGCGAGATGCGCTCGTTCACGTGGTCGAGCGTGCACCCGAGCAGATCGATGTAGAAGCGCTGCGAGGCCGCCTGGTCGCGCACGCGCAGCACCAGGTGATCGAGGCCCAGGGGCTCGAAGCCGCGGCTCATCGCCTGAGCCCCACCGCCACCAGGCCCAGGATCCCGGCGAGCAGGCTCACCCCGTTCAGGACGCTCGAGAGCCGGTGCAGCCGGGTGAACGCGAGGGACTCGGTGGAGACCGCGCCCGCCGCCGCGCCGGTCTGGTGCAGGGCCTCGCGCGCGGCGTGGGCCGCGGGCAGCACCACGAGCCACGCGTAGAGCGTGCTGGCGAGCATCAGGGCCACCAGCAGCAGCGAGACCCAGCCGCCGGATCGGTCGTCGTGGAGCAGCAGGCGGAGCAGCGGGCGCACCAGCAAGGCCAGGAGCGCGAGGCCGCCGAGCGCGGCGCCGACCGCGTAGTAGCGGGGGAACACCGCGCTCACGAAGCGGCCGGCCGCCTCGCGGTCGAGCGTGGTGAACGCGGCGGGCGCGATCACCGCCCCGAAGAACGCCATCACCCCGAGCCAGCAGACGATCGCCCCGGCGGCCACGATCCTCATCGCGCCTACCATACCGGCGGCGCCCCCGCATCGCAAGGCGCGCCGGGGGCGCGCGGTTGACAGCCCGGGCTCGGGCCCTCTAGCATCGGGCGCGATGCGCCTGGCGGCGGCGGTGGTCCTCTTCCTCGGCGCGGCCGTCGCCGCGTGGGCCCAGTCGGGGCCGGCCGCCGAGGTACGGGCCCTCGCCTCGCGCTACCACGAGGACCCGGCACGGATCGACACACTCCGTGCCACCATGACCCGGATCGTGGAGAGCGACCCCCAGGTCGACAACCTGCTCGCCCTCGCCCAGATCGCGTTCATCTACGGCGACATCCGCGCCAAGACCACGGACGACAAGCTCGCGGCGTACGAGCAGGGCCGGCAGGCGGCGCGGCGGGCGGTGGAGGCGGCGCCCGGCAACGCGCGCGCCCACTTCTGGTACGCCGCCAACGCGGGTCGCTGGGGGCAGACCAAGGGCGTGGTGCGCGCCCTGTTCCTGTTGCCGGAGGTGAAGAAGGGCATGGAGACCGCGCTCGAGCTGGACCCGCGCTTCCCGTCCGCCTACGCGCTCGCCGGCAACGTCTATTGCGAGGTGCCGGGGCTTTTCGGCGGGGACCTCGAGAAGTCGGAGACGATCTTCCGGCGCGGGCTCGAGGTCGACCCGCGCTTCACCGATCTGCGCGTCGGTCTCGCCCGCACCCTCATCAAGCGCGGGCGGATCCCGGAGGCGCGGCGCGAGCTGCAGGCGGTGCTCGACGAGAAGAGCCCCGGCAACGTGGCGGACTGGACGCTCAAGGACGCGCCCGAGGCGCGCGCGTTGCTCGCGTCGATCGCGGGTCGCTCGTGAGCATCGGCCATGTGATCCGGCGCCTCCGGCGAGAGGCGCCGACCTGGCGGGCGACCGCGCTGGCCCTGGTGGCCGACCAGTGGCACGACCCGTTCCGCGTCCTGATCGCCTGCCTGCTCTCGCTCCGCACCAAGGACGAGACCACCGGGCCCGCGGCGGCCCGCCTGTTCGCGCTGGCCGACACGCCCGAGCGCCTGCGCCGGCTCCGGGCGCGCACCATCGAGCGGGCGATCTATCCGGTGGGCTTCTACCGGACCAAGGCGCGCGTGCTGCGCGACGTGAGCCGCGATCTGATCGAGCGCTTCGGGGGCACGGTGCCGGACGAGATCGACGCCCTCCTCACCCTCAAGGGGGTGGGCCGGAAGACCGCCAACCTGGTGGTGACCCAGGGGTTCAACAAGCCGGGCATCTGCGTCGACGTGCACGTGCACCGGATCTCGAACCGCTGGGGCTACGTGAGCACCCGCACCCCGGAAGAGACCGAGATGGCGCTTCGCCGCCGTCTCCCGCGCCGCTACTGGATCGGCTACAACGACCTGCTGGTGTCCTTCGGGCAGAACGTCTGCTTACCGGTCTCGCCCCACTGCTCCCGCTGCCCGATCCGCGCGGGCTGCCCGCGCAAGGGCGTGCGCCGCTCCCGCTAGGCGCGCGCGGCCCGCGCCCGCCGCCGCAGGCGCCGCAGCAGCGCGAGGGCCTCGCGGTCCGCGCGCGGCTCCGGGTCCTTCGGGGTCTCGAGCGCCATCGGCACGCGCGCGAAGCGGCGATCCCGCATCAGCCGCCGGAAGGTCTCGACTCCCAGGTGACCCCGCCCGATCTTCTCGTGGCGATCGAGGCCGGAGCCGAGCGGCTGCTTGGCGTCGTTCAGGTGGAAGGCGAGCACCCGGGCGAGCCCGAGGCGCTCCGCGCACTCGCCCATCGTCGCCCGGTACCCGGCGAGGGTGCGAATGTCATAGCCGGCCGCGAAGAGGTGACAGGTGTCGAGACAGATCCCCACCCGCTCCGGCTCCCGTACCGCCGCGAGGACCGCGGCGAGCTCCTCGAAGCTCCGGCCCACCGTCGCCCCGCCGCCCGCGGTGTTCTCCAGCGCGATCCGCACGTGATACCCGCGGGTCCGGTCGTGCAGCACGTCGATGGCGCGGGCCACCCGCGCCACGCCCTCCGCGAGACCAGCGCCGCGGTGCGAGCCCGGATGGATCACCACGAAGGGCAGGCCGAGGGCTTCCGCGCGCTCCAGCTCGTCGTGGAACACGTCCACCGCGCGATGCCACTCCGCGGGCACCGGGGTGGCCAGGTTGATCAGGTAGTTCGCGTGGGCGAAGACGACCCGGATGCCGCTCGCCTTCCACGCGACGCGGAACTCCCGCGCCTCGGCTTCGGTGTAGGGCCGCGCGGTCCACTGCCGCTGGTTCTTGAGGAAGATCTGCACGACCGAGCAGCCCACCTCGAGCCCCCGCGTGAGCGCCAGCGGCAGGCCGCCCGCGATGGACATGTGGGCGCCCAGCCAGTCACGCGTCGAGCTGCCGGGCGACCTCATGCAGCTCGCGCTCGAGCCGGCGCAGACGGCCGCTGAGGGCCCGCCCGCGGGGCTTCTGCCGCAGCAGGCCACCCTCGATCAGGGAGAGGAAGGCGGCCGAGATCTCCTCGGCGCCCCATCGGCCGCGCGGGTTGTACCACTTGTGCACCCAGTTGACCATGCCGAGCACGCCGAACACGACCAGGCGGGGCGGAACGTCTCGGAACACCCCGCGCCGGATTCCCTCGGCCACGATCCGCTCGACTCCCTTGTCGTAGCGGTCCTTCTGGGCCGCGAGGGAGCGTGCGAAGCGGGCGGGCAGGTTCGCCTCCTCCCCGAAGAACACGGTGAGGAAGGACCGGTTGGCGATGACGAACCGCACGTGCTGCCGCACCACCCGCCGCAGCTGCTCCTCCGGCCCCAGGTCCGAGCCCAGCACCAGGCTGAGATCGCGGGTGAAGGCGTCGATGGTCTCCCGCGAGATCGCGGCGAGCATC
>DASZJM010000603.1:0-3230 GCA_035948165.1 Candidatus Methylomirabilota bacterium | reverse complement strand
TGGACGGGGCGGGCACGCCGCGGAAGGCGGCGGGGGTGCTCACCGTCAAGGCGGCGGGATTTCCGGTGCAGCGCCTGACCCTGCCGAGCGGCATGGTCAACCTCGATCCGGAGAACGAGCGGCGAGCGGCCAACGAGGCCGTCCGCATGCGCACGCTCTACGACACGGTCACGCCCGAGCGGCTCTGGCATGGGTCGTTCACCCGTCCGGTGGCCGGCCTGCCCAGCATCGGCGGGAGCTTCGGCTCGCGGCGCATCATCAACGGCCAGCCGCGGATGCCGCACACCGGCATCGACTACTCGGCCGAGCGCGGCACGCCGGTGGTGGCGTCGAACCGCGGGCGGGTGGCGCTGCTCGGGGAGTTCTTCTTCGCGGGCCGGTTCGTGGCGCTCGATCACGGGCTCGGGCTCTACACGCTCTACTTCCACCTGGACGGTGTGTCGATCACCGAGGGCCAGATGGTGGAGCGGGGGCAGACCGTGGGCACCGTCGGCACCACCGGCCGCTCCACCGGCCCGCACCTGCACTTCGCGGCCCAGGTGGGTCGCGCGCGCATCAACCCGCCCGAGCTGTTCGCGCTGCCGGTCCGCGACTGAGCCGCGCGCGTCGGGCCGGGCCCTAGGCGCCCGCGCGCAAGCTCGCGCTCAGCACGGTCACCGCGCGCCCTCCCACCCGCACGCGGCTCGCTTGCCCCTCGCTCGCGGTGACCTCGATCTGCAGCCGGCCGGGGCGGCCGAGCCCGTCGCCCTGCTCGGCGGTGAAGACCGCGCGCCCGCCCGCGACGGTCAGGTGCCCGGCCCCGAGCAGCCAGACCGCGAGGGTGGAGTGCGCCGACCCGGTCACGATGTCCTCGGGTAGCCCGAAGTGGGGCGCGAAGAAGCGGCTGTGGCTGATCGAGCCGGGGTCGACGGTCTCGCGCGAGACGCAGAGCACGCCGCGGGCGTGCTGGACGGTGCGCAGGGAGGCGAGCCGGGTCATGTCCGGCTCGAGCGCGCGCAGCGTCGCGAGGTCGGTCACCGGCAGCAGCAGGTCGTCGTCCGGCGTCACCGCCGGCCGCGCCCAGTTCGCGAGCCCGGCGCGGGCCAGGCCGAGCGCGTCGAGCACCTCCAGCACGTCGTGGCCGGGCGCGCGGGGCGCGGGCAGCGGCGGCTCGAGCCACATGAGGGCGCCGTCGTCGCCGCGCTCCACCTCCACCCGGAGAAGGCCGGGCGTGGTGTCGAAGACGACGTGGGTGCCGGGCAGGCGGCCCGCCTCGATCAGCGCGTGGGTGCCCCCGAGCGCGGTGTGGCCGGAGTAGCCGACCTCGCGCCGCGGGGTGAACATGCGCAGCCGCCACTGCGCGTCGGGGCGGGTGGAGGCGGACACGAACGCGGTGCCGGGCGCACGCAGCTCCCCCGCGATGCGCTGCATCGCGGCCTCGTCGAGCCCGTCGGCGTCCAGCACCGCGACGGCGGGGTTGCCCGCGAAGGGCCGCGCGCTGAAGACGTCGGCCTGGATGACCGGGAGGGCGCCGCTCACCGGCCGATCCGCTCCCGCAGGCGCCGCGCCTGGCGGCCGAGGGCCCGCGTCGACCACACGGTGCCGAGCGAGTGGGCCATGAGGCCGTACACCCGCACCCGCGGGACCTTCAGGGTGATCGCGGGATCGAGCCAGTTGGGGGAGGCGGCGAGCAGATCGAGGGTGCGCAGGCCGATGAGCAGCGGCCAGGCGCACGCCAGCCGCATGCGCGCCTCCCGCCGCGGGATCGCGAAGGTGTACTGCCAGCCGGCCTCGTAGTGGTCCAGCGCGGTGTGCAGCCACTCCATCAGGAGCGGGCGCACCGCCGGCGCGCGGGCCGGATCGAGCAGGTCCCCGGGCTCGAGCCCGAGCCGGGCCAGGTCCTGCCGGGGCAGGTAGCAGCGTCCCTGGCGCAGATCGCGCGGGATGTCGCGCAGGACGTTGGTGAGCTGGAGCCCCTTGCCCAGGCGCACGCCGAGCGCGCCCATGCGCGGCAGGTCCCAGTGGCGCAGGCGCGGGCGGTGGGCCACGTGGACCTCGGTCCAGAACTCGCCGACGCAGCCGGCCACCAGGTAGGTGTAGCGGTCGAGGTCCTCACGCGTCTCGAGGGCGGCGAGCTTCCCCTCGTCCTCGCCGGGAAAGACGCGCAGATCCTGGATCTGCCCCTCGATGATGGTGGCGAGCACCGCGCGGACGCGGGCGCGATCCGCCTCGGGCAGGGTCGCGAAGGCGGCGAGGCACTCGGGGAGGCGCTCGAGCAGGGCGCGCTCGGCGGTGAGCGCCTGCGCGGCGGAGAGCGCGTGCGCCACCGCGGCCAGCCGCCGGCCGTCGCCGTCCCGGAGCGCGGCGCGCACCGTCTCGAGGTGACCGATCCGCGAGGCCCGGTCGACGAGCCGGGTGTCCGCGATGGTGTCGGAGGCGCGCGCGAGCAGGTACGCGAGCCCGATGGTGGGACGCACCGCGGCGGGCAGCACCGCGAGCGAGAGATAGAAGGACCGGCTGACCCGCCTGAGGAGCGCGGTGGTGAGGTCCGCTCCGGCCACGGCCCCTAGTCGAGGTCCAGCGGATTGAGGGGCCGGCCGGGCATGTCCTTCGCCTTCTTCACCCCCTCCTGGAACATCTTGTCCAGGACCTTCGGCTTCTTCTCCTGCGCCTTCAGCTCCTCCTTGAAGCGCTCCGCGCGCCGCGCCGCCGCGCCCTTGAGCGAGGCGAGCGCGTCGTCGAGCCCGACCCCGGACTTCGGCCGGGGCGGGGCCTCGTGGGCGATCACCGCCTCCAGGGCCGGGTCGATGGTGAGGCGGCCGTCGCAGCAGGGGCAGAGGACCGTGAAGGTGGCCATGGCCCGAGAGTATCAGAAAAGCCGGGTCAGCGACGCGAGCGGCGGAGCTCCGCGTCGAAGCCGGGGAGGATCGCCTTGAAGAAGGCGTTCTCCACCAGGCCCACCGCGGTGGCGATCAGGCTCGTGTTGGGATTGTCGAGCCGGCCCGAGATCTCGACGCGGGTGGCTACCTCGTCGCGCGGGCGGTTCTGCAGCACCTTGGAGACGCCGCCCACCACCGCCTCGTAGGCCTTGCGCATCACGCTCTTGTTCTGGTCCTGCGCCGCGTTGTAGACCTCCATGTCCTGGAAGAGCGGCTTTGCGTAGCCGGAGATCTGCCGGTTCCGCGCCGCGAGCTCGGTGTAGAGCGAGAAGTGGCCGGCCACCACGTCGAACTTCCCGTGGGCGCGCAGCA
>DASZJM010000602.1:0-3910 GCA_035948165.1 Candidatus Methylomirabilota bacterium | reverse complement strand
ACTGGTGGTGCTTGCGGCTGCCGGCGTGTTCGCCGGGAAATACTTGGCGAAACTCGCTTTGTCTGTCGCGGACCCTCGAGGGCGGAAGCTCGCTAATAGCTCGTGACGCGCCTTGGAATATGGAGTTCCGGTAATCTGCTTTGTCGTGTTGGCGTTCTGGACCTTTGTATCCATTGATTCCGGCCACGTCGGGGTTGTCCGGGCGTTCGGTAAGGTTGAGCCGACACCACTGTACGAAGGACTCCATACCGTGATGCCGTGGAAGGAAGTCCAGCAAATGACGACGCAGATCGTCAAGCACGAGAGCAAGTACGACGCGGTGAGCATAGATATTCAGGCCGTCCATACCGTGATGGCAATCAACTACGCGATTGACCCGGCGAGGGCGCCGGAGATTTACCGCACTATCGGCATGGGCTATGAAACCGGGATCATTGCCCCGGCGGCGTCTGAGGTCCTCAAGGCGACGACGGCCGTCCATCCCGCGAATGATATTCTTCAACAGCGGGCGAAGATCAAGGCCGATGTGCAAGACGGCATTACGCACTGGCTTTCGAAATACGGCATCCTCGTGCGCGAGGTCTCGATCAAGGACATTCGGTTTGACGCGGACTTTGAAAAGGCGGTCGAGCGTAAGCAGATAGCGCAGCAGCTAGCCCAGCAGAAGAGGTACGAGGTGGAGCAGGCTCAGCAGGACGCCGCATCCATGGTCGCCAGAGAACGCGGCAAGGGTGAAGCGGAGAAGGCTAACGCGGAAGGGCAAGCGCAGGCATTGCGGATTCGTGGAGCGGCGGAAGCCGAGTATAACGCCCGCGTGGCGCAGTCACTGTCGCCGGTGTTGATCCAGCAGCAATATCTCCAGAAGTGGAACGGGCAGCTGCCGCAGTACCAACTTGGTGCAAGTGGGGCACTCATCAGTCTCCCGACGCCGAAGTAACGATGCGGCGGCGGATCGCTTCCGCGAAGGCGAGCGCAGCGGCCGGGGCGAGGGTGAAGAAGAGGCCGGGCTCGTTGACCTCGACCTCCATGATCAGGAAGCCGGCGTCCGTCTCCACGCCGTCGATGCGGGCGTAGAGCGGGGCCACCGGGAGGGCGCGCAGGGCGGCGCGCGCGGCGTCGACGACCCCGGGGGGCGCCGGCTCCGCCCGGGTCGTGCCGCCCAGGTGAGACTGCACGCGGAAGTCGCCGGCGGCGGGGCGCTTGAGCACGCTGTGGGTCGGCGTCCCGTCGATGAAGATCACCGACCACTCCCCGCGCGTCCGGACCTCCTCCACGAAGGGCTGCACGAGCACCGGCCGCCGGATCTCCCCGGTCGCGATGGCGGCCGCCGCCGCGGCGAGCGTGTTCGCGGTCACCAGCCGGGTGTGGTGAGCCGAGGCGCCGATCTCGGGCTTGAGGACGACCGCCGGCCAGCCGTGACCGCGCATGATCGCGTCGAGCCCCGCCGGACTCTCGTCCTCCAGCAGGGTGGTGGCCACGGTGGGCACCCCGGCCGCGCGCAAGGCGATGAGATAGCGCTTGCTCACGTTCCAGCGGACGAGGGCCGGCGGGTTGAAGATGCGGGCTCCGGTCCCCTCCAGCCGATCGAGCCAGCCGCGGAAGGCCTCCGGCTCGAAGTGATAGTCCCAGTTCGAGCGCAGGACGACCGCGTCGAAGCCCCCGAAGTCCGCCCCGCGCTCGTTCCACGCGCGGCCCTCCACCTGGACGCCGTCGCGCTCGAGGGCCTGGGCCACCAGCCGGTCGCTCTCCGAGATGTCGGGCCAGAGCAGGCAGGTGACGAAGCAGACGCGCGTCACCGGCAGCCGAGCCCCGTGCGGAGGGTGGCCAGGTTGGCCTGCATGAGCTCCACGTAGCCCGCGTCCGCCGCGGCCTGCTCCCGGCTCACGCCCTCGATGGGATCGAGCGGCAGCGTCGTCGCGCCGATCTCGCGCGCGAGGGTCTGGGCCAGGCGCGGGCTCACCAGGGGCTCGAAGAAGACGTGGGTGACGTGCCGCTCCCGCGCGGTCCGCACGATCGCGGCGAGATCGGCCGGGTTCGGCTCGGCCTCGGGGGCGATCCCCATGACCGGCAGCTGGATCAGGCCGTAGCGCCGGGCGAGGTAGGCGAACGCGGCGTGCGAGGTGACCAGCTCGAGCCGGGCGCAGTCGCGCAGCCCGGCCGCGAAGGCCTGGTCGAGCGCGTCGAGTCGGGCCGCGAGCTTCGCCGCGTTCGCGCGGTAGACCGGCGCCCCGGCCGGGTCGGCGCGGGTGAGCCCCTCCGCGATCGTCTGCGTCTGCGCGCGCGCGAGGGTGGGATCGAGCCACACGTGCGGATCGACGCTCGCGCCCTGCGAGAGCAGGCTCAGACCGCGCGCGGCGTCCACCACCTCGGTGCGGCTCCCGAGCCCGCCCACGAGCCGCGAGGCCCACGCGTCGAGGCCGGTGCCGGTGTGGACGAACACCGCGGCCCGCTGCACGAGCGAGACGTCGCGGGGTGAGGGCTCCCAGTCGTGCGGCTCGACGCCGGGCGGCACCAGCGCCTGGGCTTCCGCGCGGTCGCCCGCCACGTGGCGGGTCAGGTCCCAGAGCGGAAAGATGGTGGTGACGACCAGCGGCCGGGTCGGCGCGGGCCCCTCCCGGCAGCCCGCGAGGGCGAGGAGCGCCGCGAGGGCGACCCCGGCGCGTCGGCCGATCACGCGCGCCCGCCGCCCGGATCGGCGAGCGCGCCGGCCGCGAGCGGCCGCGGGCGGAGGCGCAGCAGCAGCCCGAGCACGAAGAGGCTCAGGCCGAAGGCGCAGACCACGGTGGCGCCGGTGGGCAGGTCGAGCACCGCGGAGGCGAGCATCGCCAGGATGCTCACTCCCGCGCCGAAGATCCAGCCCACCGCGAGACGGGAGCCGATGCGCGAGGCCAGCAGAATGCCGGCGAGTGCGGACACGATCAGGTACGAGAAGACGAGCAGCACGCCCGCGATGCGCACGGACGAGGTCACCACCACGCCGAACGAGGCGTAGAAGCCGAAGTCCCACAGGCGCACCCGCCAGCCCTCACGATAGGCGCGGTCCGGATCGGTGGAGATCAGGAAGAAGGGGCGCCGGCAGAACCAGTGGAAGAGGCCCACGAGCGCGTAGAGGATCGCGACCTTCAGCACCTCGTCGCCGCGGACGGAGAGGATGCTGCCCACCAGCATGCCGCGCAGGTGCTCGGCCCCGTGGGGCGAGCGATCGGCCAGCAGCACCGCGCCCGCGGAGGAGACCGCGTAGACCACCCCGATCACCGCCTCGTGCGAGACGCGCCGCGTGCGCGAGCGGGTGAGGGCCAGCACGAGCGCGCCGAGGATCGTGAAGCCGAGGCCGGCCGCGTACGACTCCCACGTCTCGAGCTCGTAGCCCACCAGGAACGCGGCGGTGGCGCCCAGCGCGGCGATCTGGGCGAGCGCGATGTCGACGAACACCACCTCGCGGGCGATCACGTGGAAGCCCAGGTAGGCGTGGATGCCGGTGAGCACGAGGCACATGAGGAACGGGAACCACATCAGGGCGAGCAGATCGGCGCTCATCGGGTCGCGGGTCCCTTCCGCGCGGTCGCCATCACTTCAAGGCCTGCGCGACGCTCCGGACATTGTAGTCGATCGTCTCCAGGTAGCCGTCCGCGCCCTTGACCGAGCCCGCCGCGGGGGCGAGCGGCACGACCTTCGCGCCCGCCTCCTGGGCTACCCGCTCCGCGATCTTCTGATCGCCCCACGGCACCGAGAGGATGACGCGCACCTTCTGGTCCTTCATGAGCGCGATGAGCTTGGTGAGGTGCGACGGCGTCGGCGGGATGCCGGGCCGCTCCTCGATCGAGCCCGCCTCCACCAGGCCGAAGCGGGTGAGGAAGTAGATCCACATGTTGTGATCGACCACCACCTTCGTGCCCTTGAACGGGGCCAG
>DASZJM010000601.1:0-11087 GCA_035948165.1 Candidatus Methylomirabilota bacterium | reverse complement strand
CCGGTCGCGGCGAGGGCCGTTTCCGGCGCCACCGCGGGAGCGGCCATCGCGAACACGGTCACACCCTCCATCGGCTGGACGCTCACCTCGAACGAGGCGATCGGGGCCAGGATCCCGAGGATGCGCCGTGCCTCCCCCGCCACGGCGGAGTCCGAGACTGGAGGAATCGGCCCGGCCTCCAACGGCGGAGCGACACGCCACTCTCGCGTCGGCGGGACCGCGACCGGCTTCACGACCGGCTCGTCTCGGCGCGGCCCCGGTGCCACGATGGGCGCCAGTGTCCACTCGGGCTCGAGAGTCGGGTCCGGCATCACGACCACCGGCTCGGTCTTGACCGCGGTAGGAGCCGGCTCGAGGCGGACCTCGACAGGCTGGCGCACCTCAGGTGCCACGGGGGCCGGCGGCTCGACGACGGAGGGTGGCGTCGAGAGGATCGGAGGCGTGGGCTCGGGCACGTGCACGGGCTCCACCACGATCGGGACCGACGCCGGCGTGATGGGCAGCGGCTCGACGAGGTCGGGCGGAGCGGGTGCGGCGACGACTAGCGCCGCTTCGGTCGTGACCGGCTCGGACACGACCGGTCGCTCGAGCGATGGCGGCACTGGCTCGGTGGCCGCCGGCGCCTCCACCAGGCGGTCCGGCACCAGCGCGCTCTCGCGAACGATCTCCGCGCTCACGGTCGGAACCGCCGCCGGCACCGGCGGGGCGGGCGGCGCGGGCGCCGCCACGACGGCGGGAGCGGCAGTCTTCACCGCCGCCACGGGCGGGGGCTCCGGCGCCGGGTCCGAGAGCAACGGTTGGAACGGCGCGGGGAAGCTTTCGAGCCCACTGACATCGACGGCCGGACCGCCGGTCATGAACAGGTCCGGCGAGATCTGACGGATGACCTCGTCGATGGGCAGGTTGATCCCGTTCGAGAGTCGCTCGGTCATCTCGGCATCCGACAGCGCCAGCTGCGCGCGGGGGAACTGCGGCGCGATCACGTCCCAGCCCACCCGGATCAGTCCCTCCCCGAGCTGGGGCAGGATGTGCGCCAGGGGCACGAGCAAGGTGTTCGGCTGGTGCATGCGCGCCCCGACCTCATCGAGCGGCGACCGAAACGCCTCCGCCGGAAGCTCGGCGGCGATCCGCCCGAAGGAGATGCGTACGGTCGGCGTGTCGACGGCGGCGGGAGCCGGCGCGACAGCTGGCTCCGGTTCGGAGACGTGAATCGGCGCCGGCACCACGTCGAGCATGGGAGCGGGCACGACCGGCTCCTCGACCCGCGCCGGAGGCTCGGGGACCGGCGTCGGCATCGGCTCGACGCGCGCTTCGACAACCGGCGCCTCAAGGATCGGACGCTCCGCGACGACCGGGGTCGTCGCGGCCCATGGCTGCTCCACCGCCGGAACCGGGTGGGGCTCCGGCACGATCTGAGGCGCCGAGCTCGGCGCGGGCCCGGCCTCCTCGACGGGATGGAACGGCACCGGAATCCGCTCGATACCGGACAGCTCGACCTCGGGGGTGTCGGCGACGAAGAGGTCGTGGGGTAGCTGGGCGATCACCTCGTCGAGCGGCAGGCGAAGCCCGTCGCCGAGGTGCGCCTCGATCTCCTGGCTGGCGAGGCCGACGAGTCGAGACGGGAACTGGTCGACGATGTCGCTCCACGCCACCAACGCGATGCCTTCCGAGAGCTGGGTGACGACGAGCGGTCCCGGAATGAGCAGGTAGCCCCGATCGCGCAGGCTCGCGGCGACCTCGTCCTCGGGCGCGAGGAACGTGCCGGGCGGCAACTGACCCATGATCCGATCGAGCGCGATCCGCAGCACCACGTCCGATCGGCGAACGGGACGCTGGGTCTGGGGCTGCATCTCGCGCCGGCGCTCGGCGCCGGCCGCGATGCGACGCCGACGCGCCTCTTCCGCGACCTCCGGATCGACCGGCGGCGGCACCGCGATGGGAGGAGCCACCGGGCCCGGCGGCGGCGCGGGAGCCGCGACGGGGACCGGGGGCACCTCGACCGGCGACGAGGGCAGGCTCTCGCTCGGAACGTAGCCGGGAGCCGGCTGCATCGGCCTCGCCGGAATCGTCCGCCCCCGGACGCTCGCCGGCGCGCGGCCGGCCGCCACTCGCTCCCGGGCGGACCGTGGACGCGCACGAAGGAGGTCGCGAAGCGGCACCAGGAGCAGGATCAGGCCCACCAGCTCGGGGAGCGGCGGAGGCAGCATCCAGGGCAGCGGCCGGCCCGCGAGGGAGGGATCGAGGAACGCGGAGATCGGACCGCGCGCCATGCCGAGCAGGAGATGAAGGCCGCTCAGGAGGGCGGTGCCGACGAGCCACCCCAGCGGGGATGGCCACGCCACGCACAGCAGGACGAGGAGGCCGTAGACGAGCGGCGGGACGATCGCGATCGCCCAGTGCGGCAGCGGCACCTCGAGCTGCAGGGGCAGCATCGTCAAGCCGTAGAGGAGGCCAACGTACGCGGCCAGCCCCAGGACGACCATCAGCCACGACGAGAGTCGCCGGGCACTGGAGCTCGAGCTATGGGACGTTCTCATGGACGAATGCCTCACACCGCCCGGATCAGGTCCGGAAGGGCCTTCTTCACGTGGTAGCGAACCTTGCCGAGGACCGCGGGATCACCGAGGACGATGGCGAGCATGGCCCCCTCACCGACCGCGTTGAGCAGCACCACCCCGGCGTCATATTCGAGGATCACGCTCTGCAGCCGGCCCTGAGCCAGGGCCTGCCCCACTCCATCGGTCGATTCCACGAGGCAAGACGCCAGCGCACCGGCGAGCGCCGCCTCCGGGAGCAGTCCACCCGCCGCCTCCATGAGCGCGCCCTCCCGGTCGATGAGCGCGGTCAGCGACACACCCGGCAGCTGCGCCACGCCGTCGAGCAGAGCCTTGAGATCCACCGTGGGGATCGCGCTCTCGAGGACCACCGGCGCGCGCTCGGCTACCGGAGCCGGACGCTGGACGGGTGCAGCCGGACGCTCGGCAGGTGCGGTGGGACGCTCCGCGGGCGCAGCGGGACGCTCGGCGGGTGGAGCGACCGTGGCCGGCGCGGCCGCCGGCGCGGCCGCGGCCCCGCGGCTCTGCGCGTTCAGGAAGCTCTCGATGCGCTGCAGCAGCTCCTCCGCGGCGAACGGCTTGCGCATCACGTCGTCGGAGCGAACCTTGGCCGCGCGCTCGAGCACGGTCCCGTTCACGATGCCCGAGATCAGGAGCACCGGGGTGCGGCCGAGGGTGGGGTGCTTCTTGACGAAGTCGCAGATCTGGTAGCCGTCCATGTCCGGCATGATGACGTCGCAGACGATCAGGTCCGGCGCCTCGCGCCCGATCTGCTCGAGGGCTTCGCTGCCCGACGCGGCAGAGAGCACCTCGATGCGCCTCGACTCGAGCGCCCGCTGCACTACCTTGCGCACGCTCAGACTGTCGTCGACCACCAGCACCTTGGGCATGACCTAGGCTTCTCCCGTTCGTGTCGCGCGCGTGGCGGCCGGCTCCCGGCCCTGCGCGGCGCGTTCGCTCGACTCGTCGATCTCCTGAGCCACGCTCAGGAGGAGCTGCTCGACGGTTCGCGAGATGGTCCGGGGCCGACCCGCCACCGCCTCGCGATCCGCTCGGTTGAAGCAGAACCGCGCCTCGCCTTCGCGCTGAGAGGCGGCCACCATCGCGGCGAACGCCGCCTCGCCCGACCGCTCCGCGAACTCGGCGTGCACCACCCGTCCCGCCTCGAACAGGATGATCCCCTCCCCCTTCGACAGAGAGAGATGGAGCTCGCCCGTCTTGACGCCGAGCGAGATGACCTGGGTCAGCTCGGTGAGATCCATCACGCCGAGCGAGCCCTGGAAGCTGCTTCGCGAGGCCTCGACCGTCGGCTTCGCCGGCGGGGCGGGCGCAGCGGCCGGGGCGGGTACCGGAGCGGGAGGGGCCACCGGCGGCCGGGCCGGCATCTTGACCGGTGCCTTCGAAGCGGCCGGCGCCGGCTCGGAGCGAAGCTTGGCCGGCATCGGAGTGGGCGTATCGCCCAGCAGCTCCTGGACTCGCAGCATGACGGTGGCCAGCGTGAAATCTCCGGTCACAGTCATGTCCACCCCGGCCTCCGTCGCGGCCAGCGCGATCGGGCGGTCGCGCCCGGCCAGGAGGAGGAACGGCGTGTCCTTCGTGGCGGGGTCGCGCCGAACCATCGTGAACAGCTCGTAGCCGTCCATGTCCTGCACCTTGGCGTAGCTCACGATGAGGTCGGGCTGCTCCCACTCGAGCATGGTGAGCGCGAACGAGCCGCTGGTGGCGACCGCGGCCTCGTAGCCAGCCTCGGTGAGGGCATGGGCGAGGGCCGCCCGGCTGTCCTGGTTGGCGTCCACCACGAGCACCTTCGCGTTCGCCACCGGCTACTCCGCCGCTCCCGAGCGGCCGGACAGGGCAAGGGCCGCCGCCGGTGCGGTCGTGACCGACCCCACGAGGCGGATGAAACTCTGCTCGTCCACCGGCTTCGCCACGTAGTGCCGGACGCCGAGACGCTGCGCGAGACCGACGTGCTTCGCCCCCGCCCGGGTGGTCAGCACGATGACCGGGATCTCCCGGGTGGTCGAGCGGCGGCGCATGTCCTCGATCAGGGCGTAGCCGTTCACGCGCGGCATCTCGAGGTCGGTGATGACCACGTCGACGGTCTCCTCGGTGAGCTGCTGGATCGCGTCGTGTCCATCCACCGCGGTGAGCACGTCGAACCCGGCCTTCTCCAGCATCTGCCCCACGAACTTGCGGATGCTGACCGAGTCGTCCACCAGGAGGACCCGGGTGCGCGGCTCGGCCTCCCGCTCCTCCTCCCGGGCCCCGACGCCCGCGACCAGCGGCGCGGTCGCGGCGGCCTCGCGCAGCCGGGTCGGATCGAGGAGCAGGATCACGCGCCCCTCACCGGAGATGGTGGCCCCCGAGAACGGGCCCACGCCCTCGAGCAAGGCTCCCAGGCTCTTGATGACGATCTCCTCCTTGCCGAGGAGCTCATCGACAACGACCCCGAACGGCTTGCCGCCGCCGCGGAGCACGACCACCGGGAGCCGCATGGCCGGCGGGGTAGGCCGGAGCCCCAGGACCCGGTCGAGTCGCACGAGGTCCAGCATCTGGTCGTCTACCCGGACCGACTCGCGACCGCCCGCCGCCACGATATCGGAGGGCGCGACCGGCCGCATGACGCTCACCGCGGTGAGGGGGAACGCCAGGGTCTCGGGGCCGCAGCGAACCATCAGGGCGTCGGCAATCGCCACCGTCAGCGGGACCTTCAGCACGAAGCGGGTCATGCGCCCGGGCTCGGTCTCGACGTGGATCTCGCCGTTGAGCCGGCTCACGTTGGTCCGCACCACATCCAGGCCCACACCGCGACCGGACGTGCGGGTCACCGCGGCCGCGGTGCTGAACCCGGTGACGAAGATGAGGTTGAGCGCCTCCCGGTCCGACAGCGTGACCGCCTCGGCGGCGGGCAGCAGGCCGCGCTCCACCGCTCGCCGCCGGAGGAGGTCCGCATCGATCCCGCAGCCATCGTCCTCGACCTCGACCAGGATGAAGCCCCCCGCGTGGGAGGCCGAGAGCGTCAGCTGGCCCTGGGCGGGCTTGCCGAGACGCTCGCGCTCGTCGGCCGGCTCGATGCCGTGACCGATCGCGTTCTGGATCAGGTGAAGGAGGGGATCCGCCACCTGCTCGATGACGCTGTTATCGACCTCGGCGGTCTCGCCGCGCACGGTCAGGGTCACCGCCTTGCCGGTCGCGCGCGCCGCCTCCCGCACCTGCTGCGCCACGCGGGTGAAGAGCCGTCCGATCGGCACCATCCGCGCCCGGGTGATCTCCTTGCGGAGCGCCGCGGTCAGGCGCTGGACGTGCGCGGAATCCTCCCGGATGCTCCGCAGGAGGGCCACGTGCTGGGCCTGCACCTCCCCGACGTCGGCCGACATCTCGGCCACGCTCCGGGCCAGGATGTTGACGTCGTCGTAGCGATCGAACTCGAGCTCGGCGAACAGCTCCGACAGATCCCGCAGGTCACCGATGTCGTCGCGCTCCGGGCCCGCGTCCTCGACCGCGCGCGGGGACATGCCGGACCCGTGGCGGCGGAACTCGAAGTCACGCCCGACCTGGCCGAGTCGCGTACGGCTGGCGAGCAGCAGTTGATTCACTTGATCGAGCTGGCCCAGTCGCCGATCGAGTCGGCTGCGCGCGATCATGAGCTCGCCGACCAGGTTCATCAGGGCGTCGAGACGCTCCACCGCCACCCGGATACTGGGGCCGGTGGGCGCGCTGGCCGAGCGAGGGGCCGGCCGGGGCAGGGCCTCGAGCCGGGCCAGGAACTCCGGCCGGGCGAATCCCGTCACTATCGGCTCGGCGACAGCCGCCTGATGGGCGAGGACGTTCTCCGTCTCGGCGGCGACCAGCGACGGGATCGGGTCTTCCGCCCTCGCCTCCGCCGCCGACCCGTCGGGCACCGCCGCCGCCATCAGGGCGCACAGGTCGCGGGTCGCCCCCTCGAGCGCGAGGGCGGAGTCCTCTGAGACCCCGACGCCCACCTGGAGCACCTGCTTGATCGCGGTCGTCCCCACGAAGATCGCTTCCGTCACCGCCGGAGTCAGCGCGAGCCGGTTCTCTCGGACCGCCCCGAGCAGATCCTCGATCCGGTGCGCGGCATCGCCGATCGGCGCGCAGCCGACGGTGTAGGCGGCCCCCTTCAGAGTGTGCACCGACCGGAAGACGATCGCCAGCGTCTCCTCGTCCCGCGCCCCGGCCTCGACGGCGAGCAGCGCGGTGGTCATCGCCTCGAGGTGCTCGGTGGCCTCGGGGAGGAAGTACTCCAGCACCTCGTTGCCGTCGGCAAAGAACTGGGCGAGCGCGACCGCGATCGGCGACCGGACCGGGGCGGGCACGACCGACGGCGTCGAGGGCGGGGCCGCGATGGCGCGCCCGTCGCCGTTCGAGGAGGCGAGGAAGGTAGGATAGCGCGCCTTGAACTCGCCGACCCGGGCCGCGTCCTCCACCCCCACCGCGCTGATCCCGTCGAAGACCTCCTTCAGCAGCCCGACCAGGCCGACCAGAAACCCGGCCGCCCGCGCGCGCTCCTCGGGCGAGGAGGCGGACGCCCGCTCCAGTAGCCGCTCCGCGGCGCCGGCCAGGTCCGACACGCCCGGGAAGCCGTAGAGCGCGGCGGAGCCCTTCAGGCGATGCGCGAGCACCACGAGCGGAGCCAGGGATTCGGCGGTCGCCGCCTCGGCTCCGGTTAACTGATCCACGCCTTCCTCGAGAGCCCCGGCGGTATCCCAGGCCTCCATGAGGAAGATGCCCAGCATCAGCTCGCGCTCGCGCCGCTCGGCCATGCGAGCGCTCAACTCCCCAGCTTGAAGCGGGAGAGCTTGACGGTGAGCTCCTCGGCCAGGCGAGCCAGCTGCTCGACGTTGCTCCGGCTCTGCTGCACGCCCTGCTCGGTCTTCACCGCGGCGCCGGCGATCGCCTGCACCGCCCCCGCCATCGCCTCCGCCCCGCGCACCTGCTGCTGGGAGGCCCGCGAGATCTCGGCCGCGAGCTCCGAGGAGCTCTGCGAGATCGTGCCGATCTGCCGGAGTGCCTCCTCGGCCTTGAGGCTGACTTCGTATCCCGCCTCAACCTCGTGGGTCCCCGCCTCCATCGCCACCACCGCCTCCTGCGTCTCGGCCTGTACCCCCTTGATCAGCGTGCCGATGTCGCGGGTGGCCTGGGTGGCTCGCTCCGCGAGCTTCCGGACCTCGTCGGCGACCACCGAGAAGCGCAGGCCCGCCTCGCCCGCTCCCGCCGCCTCGATCGAGGCGTTGAGGGCGAGCAGATGGGTCTGGGCCGCGATGTCCTGGATGGTGTTCACGATGTCCGAGATCTCGAGGGAGCGATCGCCGAGCGACTTGATCTTCTTGGAGATCGTCTGCACCTCGGCGCGGATCTGCTGCATGCTGGATCGGCTGTTGCGCACCGCCTCCCCGCCCTTGCTGGCGGCCTCCAGCGCCTGGCGCGCGGCCTTCGCGCTCTGGTCCGCGCTGTCGGCCACCTGGCGCACCGACAGCATCACGTCCGACACCGATCGGGTCACGCTGGAAGCATCGCGGGACTGGGCCTGCGCGGCCAGCGCCAGCTCGCCGGTGATCTTGATGGTGTCCTGGGAGCCCGCGGTCACCCGGATCGCGGTCTGCCGCACGTCGCCGACCACGGTCGCGATCTCCTCGACCATCAGGTTGATGGCGTCGACCACGTTGCCGAGCACGTCCCAGGTCACCTCGCCGCGCCGGGTGAGATCGCCCTTGCCGATCTCGACCACGGTGTCGAGGAACTTGATGATGTTCTGCTGCAGGTCCTCCCGCTTCCGGCGCTCCTCGTCGCGATCGGTTTCGGTCTGCACGAGAGCCCGCAGGCGCACGATCGACTCGTTGAAGGTGATCGCCATCTGGCCGATCTCGTCGCGCGAGGTGACCGGCACCAGCTGCGACAGGTCTCCCCGCCCGACCCGCTCCGCGCCGGCCATGAGGGCGTTGACCGGCCGGGTGATCCGCTGCGCGAAGATGACCCCGGCGAGGCCCGCCGCCAGCGCGATCCCGCCGAACACCAGCAGCAGGAAGTTGCCCGCCTGCACCGCCGACGCGGTGATGATCGCCTTGTCCATGCCCACCCGCACCGTCCCGAGCTGGCCGCCCAGCATGGGCACCCCGATGTCGATGATCTGTCGCTCGCGGCCGGTGCGGGGATCCGGGTAGGTGATCTCCCGCACCTGCGGACGCGCGGCGTGGCCGGGCACCACGTTCTTGTCCACGATGCCCTTCGGCACCAGGGGGGCGAAGGTGTGGGCGATGAACCCGCGCTGCGGATCGTAGATCATGACGTAGGCGACGCCGGCGATCTTGGCGAACTCGTCGACCTGCGCCTGAACGGTGGACGCGTCTCGGTTGACGATGAGGTCGGCGCCGGAGCTGGCCAGGCTGTTGGCGATCGCACTGCCCTTGTCGGTGAACTCGCGGGTCAGGTTGTCCTGCAGCGATCGATAGGCCACCGTCCAGCTCACCGCGGCGAGAGGCACCAGGATCGCCAGGAGGAACACGGTGATCTTGCCGAGGAGACCGAAGCGCACCCGGTGCGCCGGGCTCGAGCCGCCGGCGCGCTCGCCCCCGAGGCCACCCTCCGCGACCCGCTTGGCCGCCCGCCCCCGCCAGATCCGCTTCGCGCCGTTCATTAGCGCCCTCAGGCCTTGACCGCCGCCGACCAGTCGACGATCGGCACCCAGCGGTCGCCGTCCACCCGGGTGAAGTACACGCTGTCGAGCCCCTGGTGACGCTCGGCGGTGAACGTGAGCGGCGCGCCGATCCCCAGGTCGAGGCCGCGCAGCGACTCGAGCGCCTGGCGGAAGGTCGGACGCCCCGCGTTCGCCCCCGCGCGCTTGAGCGCCTCGGTGATGACCCGCGCGTTGACGTAGCCCTCGAGGCTGATGAAGCTGTACTTCTGCGGCACGTAGTGAGGGTCGCGGATCGCGTCCGGCACCGCCGGGTTGTGCTTGTCCATCAGGGCGCGGTACTCGACGACCCCCGGCAGGGTGGTGTCGTCGTAGCTCGGCACCACCTGCGAGTTGATGAGCCCGCGGGTGTAGTCGCGGCCCTTGGCGCGCCCGTGCTTCACGAGCAGCGCGAGCATCGCGTCCGAGCCCACGAACGAGACGTTGGAGATGGGAACCGCGAAGCCCGCGTCGCGCGCGGAGCGCACGAAGGCGCCGCAGCCCTGGTAGGCGCCGGTGCAGAGCACCACGTCGCAGCCGGCTTCCCGCAGGGCGCCGACCGCGAGGCCCATGTCCTCGTCGAAGGTCGCGTTGCGGACGTAGGTCGCCTCCGCCACGATGCGGGCGTTGCGGGCCGCGAGCGCCCGCACCACGCCGTCGGTGCCGCTGCGCCCGTAGGCGTCGATCTGGTAGTAGACGCCGAACCGGCGCGCCCCCGCCTGCCAGAAACGCTCGACCAGCGCCTGCATCTCCTGCCGATAGGACGCCCGCACGTTGAAGACCTGATCGACGTAGGGCGCCTCGCGCTGCGGCTGGGCCCCCGTGAAGTTGCCGACGAGGACCACGTGCTGGTCCGCGTACTGCTTGATCACCGGCAGCGCACGGGTGAGAGTCGGAGTCCCCACGTAGTTGGAGAGGAAGAACACCTTCTCGCGCTCGAGCAGCTGGATCGTGTTGCGGATGCAGGGCTCCGGGTTGTAGCTGTCGTCGAGCGCCACCACCGAGATGGGGCGACCGAACACGCCGCCCCGCGCGTTGACCTCGCTGTAGTAGGCCTGGGCGCCCCGGTAGAGCTCGGCGCCGAGCCCGGCCGCCGAGCCGCGGAACGCGGCGCTCATCCCGATGCGGATCTCGTTCGCGGCGGGCGCCTGCGCGGCCGCGGCCGAATCGGTGAGGACACCGCCCGCGACCCCGGCGGTGAGGAGACCGAGAAACTCTCGTCGGTTCATGCGGCACCCACTCGCGTCCGCTCGTCCGCGGCCAGGGTGGCCCGGACGATGGCGAGGACGCGGGGCACGTCGAGCAGAGCCAGCGTCTCGCCGGCCCAGGTGAGCGAGCCCGACACCAGCCGGGAGGGGGCGTGGCCCCGCGGAGCGGCGGGACCGTCGGGCGCGAACACGTCGTCGAACGGCTCGAGCCCGAGCACGGTCTCGACCGCCACCGCGGCGAGGAGGGGCCCGTCGCGCAGGACGAGCGTGCGCACGCCGCGAGCCGGTCGCATCTCCGGGAGCCCGAGGAGAGGACCCACGTCGACGATCGGCATCACCGTGCCCCGCAGGTTGGCCACGCCGAGGAGGAGGCGAGGCGCGCGCGGCACCGCGGTCAGGTCGTCGAACACCGCCACCTCTCGCGCGCTGCGCACGTCCACCGCGAACCGTGCGCCGGAGAGCGCGAACAGGCAGGCGCGGAGCGCCGGCGGCGTGTCCGGGAGGGGAGACGGGAGCGCGACCGCGTCGGGGCTCTGCGCCATGGGCTACTTCACGAACTGGCGGACCACGCCGAGGAGCTGCTCCGCGGTGAACGGCTTGGCCAGGTAGTCCGCGGCCCCCTGCCGCTGGCCC
>DASZJM010000600.1:0-5000 GCA_035948165.1 Candidatus Methylomirabilota bacterium | reverse complement strand
CCCGCCAAGTACGAGCGGATGATCTTCGGTCTCATCCTGGTCCTCATGATGATCTTCCGGCCCCAGGGCATCCTCCCGGCCAAGCGCCGCCATCGCGAGCTCGAGGAGGAGCCCTGATGGCGCTGCTGGAGGCCCGCGGGGTGAGCAAGCGGTTCGGCGGCCTGACCGCGCTCAACGCGGTGGACTTCACCCTCGAGGAAGGGCACATCGCCTCGATCATCGGGCCCAACGGAGCGGGCAAGACCACATTCTTCAACGTCTTCACCGGCATCTACGTGCCGGAGGAGGGCGTCGTCCGCTTCCGGGACACCGTGGTGCAGGGCCGCCGCCCCGACCAGATCACCGAGCTCGGCATCTGCCGGACCTTCCAGAACATCCGCCTGTTCTCCCGCATGACCGCCATCGAGAACGTGCTGGTCGGGATGCACAGCCGGGTGCCGCTCGGCTTCTGGGACGTGATCAGCCGGAACGCGCGCTGGCGCGCCCACGAGCAGCGGCAGTGGGAGCAGGGCGCGGAGCTGCTCGCGGTGGCCGGGCTGCGCGACAAGGCGAACGAGCTGGCCCGCAATCTGCCCTACGGCGAGCAGCGGCGCCTCGAGCTGGCCCGGGCGCTCGCCTCGAATCCCTCGCTGCTGCTCCTGGACGAGCCGACCGCGGGCATGACCCAGGGCGAGGCCCGGAGCCTGATGGCCCTGCTGCGCCGCCTCGTCGAGGAGCGCCACCTCACCCTCCTGCTCATCGAGCACAACATGCGGGTGGTCATGGAGGTCTCCGACCACGTCACCGTCCTGGACTACGGAGAGAAGATCGCGGAGGGCCGGCCCGCCGAGGTGCAGCGGAACCCTCGCGTGATCGAGGCCTACCTGGGCCGTCGCCGGTGGACCCCGGGGTCGGGCACGGCCGGGAGCTCCCATGCTTGAGGTGACCGATCTCCACGTCTACTACGGCCAGATCCACGCCCTGAAGGGCATCTCCTTCCGGGTGGGCCAGGGCGAGATCGTCACCCTGCTCGGCAACAACGGCGCTGGCAAGACCACCACCCTGCGTACGCTCTCCGGCCTCCTCGCCCCGCGGCAAGGCGACGTGCGGTTCGAGGGAGCCTCGCTCCTCGGCATCGCGGCGCACGACGTGGTGCTCAAGGGCATCACCCACGTACCCGAGGGGCGCCGCATCTTCAACCGCCTGAGCGTGGTCGAGAACCTCGAGATGGGCGCCTACACCCGCAGCGATGCGGCCATCGCGGAGGACATGGACCGCGTGTTCACGACCTTCCCGCGCCTGAAGGAGCGCCGCACCCAGGTGGCCGGGACCCTCTCCGGGGGCGAGCAGCAGATGCTCGCCATCGGGCGCGCCCTCATGGCCCGGCCCCGGCTCCTCTTGCTGGACGAGCCCTCCATGGGCCTTGCCCCGGTGCTCGTCGAGCAGATCTTCGAGACGGTGCTCGCCATCAACCAACAGGGGGTCACCGTCCTGCTGGTGGAGCAGAACGCGGCCATGGCGCTCTCGATCGCCGAGCGCGGCTACGTGTTGGAGACCGGCCGCCTGCCCCTGGAGGGCGCCGCCCGCGAGCTGGCCGACAACCCCGAAGTGCGCCGCGCCTATCTGGGCGAGGCCTGATCCCGGAGGAGCGCGTGAAGACGCGAGGACTCACGTACGAGGAGCACGCGGTCGGCGCGGTGTACCAGACGCTCGGCCGCACGGTCTCGGAGGCGGACATCTGCGCCTTCGTCAACCTGTGCGGCTTCAACGAGCCCCTGTTCATGGACATGGAGTACGTGGCCCGGGAGTCGGTCTTCAAGGGACGGCCCGCCCCGGGCGCCATGACCTTCGCCCTCTCCGAGGGGCTCATCATGCAGACCGGACTCATCCACGGCACCGGCATGTCCTATCTGGGCGGGGAAATCCGCGTCGTCTCGCCGGTCCTCGAGGGCGACACCCTCCACGTGAGCGTGACCATCACCGACAAGCGCGAGACCAAGAAACCCGATCGCGGCATCGTCACCTACCGGCACGAGGTGACCAATCAGCGCGGCGAGGTCGTGCTGGAGGCGACCGTGAAGCGCATGATCAAGCGCGCCGCCTGATGCCGGGCGCGCGCATCGCGCAGATCAGCCGCTCCGGCGGCGGAGTGCCCAAGCGCGCAATCGCGTCGGTGCGGGTCACCGCGCTCGGGCTCGACGGCGACGTCCAGCGCAACCGGAAGCTCCACGGCGGTCCCGAGCGCGCGCTCTGTCTCTTCTCCCTCGAGCGCATCCAGGCGCTCCAGGCCGAGGGGCATCCGATCCAACCCGGGAGCATCGGCGAGAACCTGACGCTGGAAGGCCTCGACTGGAGCCGGGTGGCGCCCGGTACCTCGCTCCGGCTCGGCGCGGAGGTCGTCATCCAGATCACCGCCTACACCGCCCCCTGCGCCAACATCACCGGATCGTTCCGCGACCGCGACTATGCCCGCGTCTCGCAGCGCCTCCATCCGGGCGACAGCCGGGTCTACGCCCGGGTGCTCTGCGAGGGCGAACTGGCCACCGGGGATCCTGCCCAGATCCTCTCCATCGCCGACGCCGCCGCGCTGATCGAGGCCCGATGAGGACGGCCGACGCGGTCATCGTCGGTGGCGGGGTCACCGGCGTGTCGATCGCGTTCCACCTGGCCGGCCTGGGCGTACGGCGCGTGCTGGTCCTCGAGCGCAAGTTCCTGGGGTCGGGCGGGACCGGTCGATCGGTCGGCATCATCCGGCAGCTTTACCCGACCCGAGAGACGAGCGAGATGGTCCTCCGCTCGCTCTCCGTGTTCGAGCGCTTCGGCGAGGCGGTCGGCGGGGAGGCGGGCTTCGTGCGCACCGGAGCCTTGATCGGCGTCTCCGCCGCGATGCGGCCGACGCTCGAGCAGACCCTCGCCCTCCAGCGCAGCATCGGGATCAAGGCCGAGATCGTGGACCCCTCGAATCTGGGGCGCATTGAGCCCCGCATCGACCCGTCGGGGCTAGCCGCCGTCCTGTGGGAGCCGGGCTCGGGCTACGGGGATCCCTCCGCGGTCACCGCCGGCTTCGCCGGCGCGGCGCGGCAACGGGGCGCGACCATCGAGCAGGGTGTGGAGGTGGTGGCGATTCGACGAGACGCGGGCCGAGTCATCGGGGTCGACACCGCGGGCGGCGAGCGGATCGACGCGCCGGTGGTGATCAACGCGGCGGGCCTGTGGGCCCCGCGCGTGGCCCGCCTGGCCGGCCTCGAGCTGCCGATCGTGATCGGCCGGCACCCGGTGTTCATCGTCTCCCGTCCAGCCCAGTTCGGCGTCGCGCACCCGGTGTACCTGGATCTGGCCGGCGGGAGCTACGTCAGGCCCGAGACCGGCGGGCTCACGATCACCGGCTCCCTCACCGACGACGAGGCCCAGCACCCGATGGACGCCGATCTGCTGGGCGGCGAGGCCGGATTCGACGAGGCGGCGGAGGTCCTCGCGCGCACCGCCCGGGCCATTCCCGCGCTCGGGGAAGCCCGGTTCAATCGCGGCTACGCCGGGGCCTTCGACATCACGCCGGACTGGATGCCGATCCTCGACGAGTCACCCCTTCGCGGATTCTGGATCGCCGCCGGGATGTCCGGCCACGGCTTCAAGCTTGCCCCGGCGGTCGGCGAGATGGTCGCGGCGCTCGTCACCGGTGTGCGTCCACCGGTCTCCCCCACCCCATTCCGGCTCGGCCGGTTCGACACGGCCGCCGCCACCGGCGCGACCTTCGTCTCCTCGTACCTGCGCGCGCCGGAGCCGCCTTCCGCGAATGCGTCTCGCGCCGGTTCGGCATCGTGACCGATCCGGCTCCGCAGTCGACGGCGGGCCACCGGATCGTGAGCGTCCTGGTCGGGGCGTTCCTCATCCTGGTGTTCTTCGGCCTCTCGATGACCGCGCCTGGGCTCCGGATCACGTTCCGACCGCCGCTCAGCGCAAGCTCGCCGGGCGAGGTGTACTTCTGGCTCGGCCACGCCCTGCTCCTCTTCCCCGCCTCGTGCCTCATCGGGTTCGGCCTCGCGGGCCGTCTCGGGCCGCTGCTCGTGTGGCTGCGCGAGGAGGTCAACCGGCTCGGCTCTCGCGAGCTGCGCCTCGGCACGCTGGCCCTGTTCCTGCTGACCGTGGCGGTGTCGAGGGTCGGTCACTTTCTCGTCATGTACGACTTCCCGTTCACCGACGACGAGTACGCGACGCAGTTCGGCGGCTACGTCTTCGCGACCGGGCACGCCGCGGCCCATCAGCTCCTGCCGGTCAATGCGATCCCGAGCCTCGGCCTCTTCTACCACGATGGCATGATCTCCCGGGCCGACTGGCCCGGCGCGCAGGCCGCGTGGGCGATCGGCGAGGTCACCGGGCTCGGGCCCTTCGTGTGGGCCCTGCTCGCAGCGACCCCGGTGGTGGCGGTCGCGGTCCTGATGCGGCGCCGGCTCGACGCGGGCTGGGGTCTCGCCGCCGCGGTGATCTTCGTCTGCTCGCCGATGGCCCTGATGCTCTCGATGACGTCTCACGCCCACCTCGGCTCGCGGGCGATGCTGGCCCTCGGCCTTCTCGCCTACTGGCAGGCCACTCGGCGGGGCACTCTCGCGCTCTGGGCCGTCACCGGGCTCGCGTTCGGCATCGCGTTCCTGTTCCGACCCCTCGAGATCATCTTCTTCTCCGCGCCACTGCTCGGCTACGCCGCGTTCCAGAGCGTGCGACGGGCACCCGGCTATGCGAGCGCGCTCTCCGGGCTGATCCTGGGGGGGCTGGTCCCGGTCCTGCTCATGTGCGCCCACGCGTACGCGGTCACCGGGAACCCGTTCGTCCCTCCGCGCCTGGATGATCCGGCCGCGGTCGCGCAGGACTCTATCACCGGCGCCCTCTGGTACCGGTTCGGGGCGAACGTGGGCTACAACACGTTCATGCTGGCGATCTGGTTCCTGGGACCCCTTGGCGTCGCGCTCTTCGCGGCGGGGGTGATGACCGACCGGTTCACGCGCCTGCTCGGCCTCGGGACGCTC
>DASZJM010000599.1:0-15384 GCA_035948165.1 Candidatus Methylomirabilota bacterium | reverse complement strand
CCGGTGACGAGGTTGAAGAGCGTGGTCTTGCCCGAGCCGTTCGGGCCGATCACGCTGACCAGCTCGCCCGCGTGCACGGTGAGGGTGATGTCGTCCGCCGCGGCCACCCCGCCGAAGCTCTTGCGCAGGCCCGCGATCTCGAGGAGGGGCCGGCCCGGCCCGCCCGCCGCCTGCGGGCGCGCCCACTCCAGGTCGACCGCGGTGCCGCGCGAGGGCGCCGCGGTCTGCTGCTCGCGTGTGAGCGCCGAGACCTTGCGCACCGCCGGCCACAGGCCCTCGCGCCGGAAAATCATCATGAGCACGAGGATGATCCCGAAGATCAGCTCGAGCGAGGTGATGAGCTCCACCTTCTGCAGCGCGTCGCTCCCCACCAGCCGTCCGAGGGCGTGCACGTACTCGGTGAGGTCCTGCAGGATCACCGACTGGAGAAAGGCCACGAACAGCGCGGCCAGCACCACTCCGCGGATCGATCCGAGCCCGCCCAGCACCACCATCACCAGCACCATCACCGACACCGGGAAGGTGAACATGTCGGGGGTAGCGGTGGTGAGCTTGGCCACGTAGAAGGTGCCGCCGAGCCCGCCCACCGCCGCGCCCATCGCGAAGGCGAGCAGCTTGTAGTGGACGTGGTCGACGCCCATCGCCCCCGCGGCCAGCTCGTCCTCGCGGATGGCCATCCAGGCGCGCCCCACCCGCGATTCTTGAAGCCGGATCGAGATCCACACCGCGGCGGCCACCAGCCCCAGGCCGAGGAAGTAGTACGGGTAGGGCGAGAAGCCGAAGTCGAAGCCGAAGAGGCGCGGGGTGCGGATGCCGCCCAGCCCCTGGGCCCCGTTGGTGAGCCCCTCCCAGTTGCGCGCCACCACCGGCACGATCTCCCCGAAGCCGAGGGTCACGATCGCCAAGTAATCACCGCGTAGACGAAGAGTCGGCGCGCCGAACAGCATGCCGAAGATCGCGCAGATGATCGCGCTCACCGCGAGCATGGGCCAGAACGTGAAGTGGAACTGCACGCTGTCCGCCTGGCCGGGCACCACCAGGCGGCTCACCTGCCCGGCCCACTCGAGCGGGGCCCAGAACCCCGACCACTCGGGCTTGAGCTGCCCGGAGGCCGCGATGCCGTAGCCGTAGGCGCCGATGGCGAAGAAGGCGGCGTAGCCCAGGTCGAGCAGGCCCGCGAAGCCGACCACGATGTTGAGGCCCAAGGCCAGGAGCACGTAGGTGAAGGCGTTCGCGGCCGCGTCGACGTTGCCCGCGTTGCCGGTCAGCACCGGGAAGAGGAGCCCGAGCCCCAGGAGCACCGGGGTCAGGATCTGGCGCCGGCGCGAGAGCGGCAGCGCGCGCCAGCGATCGAGCCCGAGGCGCGCGCCGAGGCTGCTCACCGGGGCGCGATCACGCCTTCTGCGGCGCGCGCACGCCGAGGAGGCCGCTGGGGCGGAGGACCATCACGAAGATCAGGATCGAGAAGATCATCACGTCGGTCCACTTGACCCCGATGAGCTGGCCGCCCAGGGACTGGGTGAGGCCGATGCAGAGGCCGCCCAGCACCGCGCCGGGGATGCTCCCGATACCCCCGAGCACCGCCGAGGTGAAGGCGCGCAGCCCGGTGGTGTAACCGATGTAGTAGCCGGTGAAGCCGTAGTAGAGGCCGAAGAAGAGGCTCCCCGCCCCCGCGAGCGCGGAGCCGAGAAAGAACGTGAGCACCACCACCCGGTCCACGTCGATGCCCATCATGCGGGCCGCGTCCGCGTCCTGCGCGGTGGCCCGCATCGCCTTGCCGAGGGTGGTGCGCTTGACGAGGTGGGAGAGCACGATCATCAGCACGAGCCCCACCGCGAACAGCACCAGCTGCTTGAAGGTGATCTCCGCGGTGCCCATGAGCGGCCAGCGCCAGTTCGGCAGGAGCGAGGGGAAGCGCTGGGCCTGCGGGCCGAAGGTCAGGAGCATGAGGTTGATCAGGATGAAGGCGACTCCGATGGTGGTGATCATCGGCGCGGTGCCCGAGACGTTGCGGAGCGGGCGCAGGCACAACCGCTCGATCAGCACCCCGAGCAGCCCGGTGACGAGCATGGTGACGACGAAGAGCGCGATCAGGGTGGCCACCAGGACGAGCCCGGTCAGCGAGCGCGACACCGCGGTGACCCCCATGAGGTTCAGCACGGTGAGCCCCACGAAGGTCCCGGTCATGAAGACGCTGAAGTGGGAGAAGTTGATCAGCTCGATGATGCCGTAGACCATGGTGAAGCCGAGGGCGAGCAGGGCGTACATCATGCCGAGCGCGAGCCCGTTGACGACCTGCTGGAGGACGACGTCCAGCCCGTTCATGTGGTGCGCGGGAGTCCCCGGGCCGGCGCGGTCACGCCGGCCCGGGGCTGCCGGCGTCGTCGTCTACTTCTCGGGGGCCACGCCGACGTATTTGATCTCGCCGTCCCGCCACTGGTAGATCGAGACGGTCCGGGTCAGGATGTCGCCGTTGCCGTCGAAGGCGATCGGGCCCTGGATCGAGGTCATCTTGGTGGCCTGGATCGCGTCCCGCAGGTTGCTGCGGGTGACCGGCTTGTTGGCGGAGGCGGTGCGCCCGACCGCGTCCGCGATCACCAGCACCGCGTTGTAGGAGGTGATCGCGTAGTTGGTGGGCTCGCGCTTCATCTCGTTCTTGAACTTCGTCACCCACGCCTCGAGCTTCTGGGAGGTCACCAGCTCCGGGGAGGCCTGCGAGCAGAACCAGCCCTCGACCGACTCCTTGCCCGACTGCTTCGGCCACGAGAGGTCGTAGACCCCATCCGAGCCCGCCTTGATCACCCGCGGCATCACCTCGAAGCCCTGGGTGGCGAGCTTGGCCGCGGCCTGCATGACCCCGCCGTAGTAGAGCGCGTCCGGGTTCAGGCCCTTGATCTTGGTGAGGATGGTCTTGTAGTCGGCTTCCTTGGGATCGAGCCGATCGCGCCCGAGGATCTTCACCCCGAGGTCGGTGGCCCGCTTCTGGAAGCTGTCCGCGATGCCCACCCCGAAGGCGCCGCCGTCGTCGAGCACGAAGACGCTCTTGATCTTCTGGGCGTGGAAGAGGTAGTTGGCCATGTTCGGGCCCTGGAAGGCGTCGGTGGTCACGGTGCGGAAGTAGACCGCCTTGCCCTTGGGCCGGTACTGCGACTGGAACTTGGGGTCGGTGATGTCGGGGTTGGTGGAGCTGGGGGTGATGGTGGCCATGTCGGCCTCGGACAGGATCGGGGAGATCGCCTTCCCTTCCCCGCTCATGTTCGGCCCGACCGCGGCGAGCACGAGAGCGTCCGCGATGAACTTCTTGTAGTTGGTGGCCGCCTGGGCCGGATCGTACTGCCCGGCCGCCGGCGTGGCGCTGTCGAAGACCACCGCCTCGAGCTTGTAGCCCGCCGCGCCGCCCTTCGCGTTGATCTCGGCCATGGCCATCTGCGCGCCCTTCAGGATCGCGTCCGCGCCGTCCGCGTCCGCCCCGGTGAGCGGCAGGGACAGGCCGATCTTCACCACCTTGCCCTGCGCGGTGAGGCCGCCCGGCAGGCCGGTCAGCATCGTCACGAGCGCGATCAGGGCGATTGCCGTCACGAGAACCCGTCGAGTCATGGTGTCTCCTCCCGAGCGATGGTGTGGGGCCACGTTACATCGTTTTCCAGTCGCCCGCCTGCTCGAAGGCGCGGGCGGCGCGGTAGATGGTCGGCTCGTCCCAGTGCTTGCCCACCAGCATCACGCTCACCGGCAGCCCGTCGGCCATGCCGCACGGGATGGCCATCGCCGGGTGGTGGGTGATGTCGAAGGGCGCGGTGTTGGTGATCATGTTGAGCGCGCCCCCGACGTACTCTTCGCGGGGCGCCCCCGGCGCCGGCATCGCCTGGGCCTTCATCGGGGTCGTCGGCATCAGTAGGAGGTCGCAGTCGGCCAGCGCCGCGTCGTAGGCCGCGGTGAGCCGCCGGGTGATGTTCATGGCCTTGCCGTAGTAGCGCGTGCCGTGCTGCTCGTTGATGTACGTGCCGAGCATCGTGAAGAGCTTGGCGGTCTCGGACAGCTCGTTGGCGCGCTGCCGCCAGCCGCGCTGGTGGTCCATCAGGCTGGTCACGTAGAGGTCCTGGCGGCTCACCCCGTAGCCGTCGCCCCACATCATGGTCTGGGTGAGGCCCTCGACGCCGATCGGCAGCCAGAGGGCGCCGGCCAGCAGGTGCGAGGGGATCGAGATGTCGGTGACCGTCGCCCCGAGGCGCTTGAAGAGGTCGGCGGCCTGCCGCACCTTGGCGTCCACCACCGCCTCCGAGTGCGGGTGGCCGAAGCCCTCCTTCACCACCCCGATGCGCAGCCCGCTCGCGCCCCCGCCGAGCAGCTGGGTGTAGGGGTGGACCTTCGGCGCGAACTGGCGCGGGTCGTAGCCGTCCGGCCCCGCGATGACCTCGAGCAGCAGCGCGTTGTCGGCCACCGTGGCGGTCATCGGGCCGGTGTGATCGACGTAGATCTCGATCGGCATGATGCCGGTGTACGGCACGAGCCCGTGGGTCGCCTTCATCCCGTAGATGCCGCAGAACGAGGCCGGCATGCGGATCGAGCCGCCCTGGTCGCCGCCGATGGCCATGTCGGCCTCGCCGAGCGCCACCAGCACCGCGCTCCCCGACGACGACCCGCCCGCCGAGTAGCCCTTCTTGTAGGGGTTGTGCACCGGTCCCGTCGCGTTGGTGTGGCTGCCGCCGGAGAGGCAGTAGTACTCGCAGTGGGCCTTGCCGAGGATGGTGCCGCCCGCGTCGAGGATGCGGGTGACCACGGTGGCGTCGATCTCGGGGGTGTAGCCCTCGAGGATCGAGGCCCCGTTCATCATCGGCACGCCCGCGACCATGACGTTGTCCTTGATGACGAGGCGCTTGCCCTTGAGCTTGCCCTGGGGCGCGCCCTCGATCTTGGACTTGTAGTACCACGCGTTGTGCGCGTTCTCCTCGGGCCCGGGCCGGTACCCCGGCGTCCGCGGGTATTTCACCGGAGGCAGGTTGTCCGGGAGCTGATCGACCACGTTGTAGCCGTCGATGCTCGGCTTCATCAGGCCGAGGAACGACGCCACGTCGGCGTCGGTGAGCGAGAGGTTCATCTTCTCGGCGATGCGCTTGAGCTGGTCCGGGGTCGGCTGCGAGACGGGCATGGTGGTGTCCTCCTTGACGGCTAGACGAGCTGGCCGGCGGCGCGACTCGTCCCGGGCGCGGCCGGCGCGACGGCGGGCCCGGAATAGAGGTGGCAGGCGGTGGCGTGGCCGGGACGCACCTCGCGCAGCTCCGGCTCGACGTCGCGGCAGATGTCCCCGATGTAGGACTGGCAGCGGGTGTGGAACCGGCAGCCGGTCGGCGGGTTGAGCGGGCTCGGGATCTCCCCGCGCAGGATGATCTGCTCCCGCTCGCGCTCCACGTCCGGATCCGGGGTGGGGATCGCGGAGACCAGGGCCCGGCTGTAGGGGTGGAGCGTCTCCCGGTAGAGATCGGCTCGGCTGGCGACCTCGACGATCTTCCCGAGGTACATGACCACCACCCGGTCGCTCAGGTACTCCACCACGCTCAGGTTGTGGGTCACGATGAGGATGGTGAGGTTGAACTCGCGGCGCACGTCCTTCAGCAAATTCAGGATCTGCGCCTGCGCGGAGACGTCGAGCGAGGAGACCGGCTCGTCGCAGAACACGAACTTGGGGTTGAGGGCGAGCGCGGCCGCGATGCCGACCCGCTGGCGCTCTCCCCCGCTGAACTCGTGCGGGTACCAGCTCGCCTGGTAGCGCGAGAGACCGACCAGCTCCAGCAGCTCGCGGATGCGGGCGTCGCGGGCCGGCCCGGGGTAGGCGTTCTGGATCCGCATCGGGTAGCCGATGATCGACCCCACCGTCATGCGCGGGTTCAGCGACGAGTACGGGTCCTGGAAAACCATCTGCACGTGGCGGCGGTAGACCCGCTCCTCCTCGAACGGGATTCCCCCGATCGACTTCCCCTCGAAGCGGATCTCGCCCGCGGTCGGGTCGATCAGCTTCATGATCATCCGCCCGGTGGTGGTCTTGCCGCAGCCCGACTCGCCCACCAGGCCCACCGTCTCCCCGCGCCGGATGTCGAAGCTGATGCCGTCCACCGCGCGCACCGCCGCCGGGGGCCCGCTCGCCCAGAACCCGCGGCGCACCGGGAAGTGCTTCACCAGATTCTTCACCTCGAGCAGAATGGGGACCTCCAGCAGCTCGGGCGCCTCGGGCGGCGCGGCGATCGTCATCTCACTCCTCCGGGAACAGACAGCGGACGGCGCGCCCGTCGCCGGTGTCGACGAGCGGCACGTCGCTCGCCTCGCACTCGGGGCGCGCCCGGTGGCAGCGCGGGGCGAAGGGACACCCGGCGGGCAGGTTCGCGGGATCGGGCGGGCGCCCCTCGATCGGCATGAGCCGCTGCTCGGGCCGCCCGAGCTTGGGGAGCGCGTCGATCAGCCGGCGGGTGTAGGGGTGCCGCGGGCGCTTCAGGACATCGTAGACCCGGCCCTGCTCCATCACCTCGCCCGCGTACATGATCACCACCCGGTCGCAGAGCTTGGCCACCACCCCGAGATCGTGGGTGATCCACAGCACCCCCATGCCCAGGCGGTCGCGGAGCTGCTTGACCAGGTCGAGGATCTGGATCTGGATGGTCACGTCGAGCGCGGTGGTCGGGTTGTCGGCGATCAGCAGGGCCGGGTCGCAGGAGAGCGCGATCGCGATCATCACCCGCTGCTGCATGCCCCCGGAGAGCTCGTGGGCGTAGTTGTCGAGCCGCCGCTCCGGATCCGGGATGCCGACCAGCCGCAGCAGCTCGCCCGCCTTCTTGCGGGCGTCGCGCTTGGAGAGCCCCTTGTGCAGGATCAGGGCCTCCCCGATCAGCTTGCCGACGGTGTAGGCCGGATCCAGGGAGTTCAGCGGGTCCTCGAACACCATCGAGACGGTCTGTCCGCGCAGGTCCCGCATCTCCCGGTCGCTCTTGGTGAGCAGGTCCTCGCCGGAGAAGAGGATCCGGCCGCGCTCGATGCGCCCGGGGCTCGGGACGAGTCGCAGGATGGAGAGGCACGCCACGCTCTTGCCCGCCCCCGACTCCCCCGCGATCCCCACGATCTCCCCGCGCTTGATCGCGAACGAGACCCCGTTCACCGCCCGCACCGTCTTGTTCTTGAGGTGGAAGTGGGTGTGGAGGTCGTCGACCTCGAGCAGCGCGTCGGACACGGCCGCGCTCACTTGCGGAGCTTCGGGTCGAGCGCGTCTCGCAGACCGTCCCCGACGATGTTGAAGGACATGGCGACCAGGATCAGCATGATGCCCGGCACCGCCGAGACGTGGGGCGCGACCGAAAGGAAGTTGCGCCCGTCCGAGCACATGATGCCCCAGTCCGGCCGCGGCGGGGTGATCCCGAGCCCGAGGAAGGAGAGCCCGGCCCCCAGCACGATCAGGATGCCCACCAGGGTGCTGCCGTACACGATCACCGGGGAGAGCGTGTTGGGCAGGATGTGGTGGAAGAGGATCTGGCTCGGCCGCGCCCCCGACACCCGCGCCTGGTCCACGAACAGCTCGCTCTTCACGGTGACGGTGGCCATGTAGGCGACCCGCGAGATGTACGGGATCAGCACGATGGTGAGCGAGAGCATCACGTTGAGCATGCCGGGGCCCAGCACCCCCGCGATCGCCACCGCCAGCAGCACCGCCGGGAAGGCGAAGAACACGTCGAGGGTGCGCATGATCACCATGTCGACCTTGCCCCCGAAGAAGCCCGCCACCAGGCCCAGCAGGACGCTGACCAGGCTCGCCACCGTCACCGGCAGCAGCGCGATGATGATGGAGACCTGACCGCCCCAGATGAGCCGGCTCAGGATGTCGCGCCCCTGCCCGTCCAGGCCCAGCAGGTGTCCCGGCGTGCCGACCGGAGCCAGGCGCAGGGCGTTGTCGCCCACCGTCGGGTCGTAGGGGCTCAGCACCGGGGCCAGCGCCGCGATCAGGCACACGATCCCGATCAGCGCCGCCGCGCCCACCGCCAGCCGGTCGCGGCTGAAGGCCTCCCAGAAGATCCGCCACTCCGAGGGCCGGCGGAACATCTGGGCCTCGGCGCTGTCGAGGGGCAGCGCCCGCCCATCGACCGGTTCGTCCTTCGCGGGCAGGTTCACCACGCTCATCGCGCGCCTCCTCAGGCCCGACGGATTCGGGGATCGAGGGCCGCGACGACGACGTCGGTCCCGAGATTGACCAGCACGAAGACGAAGGTGGTCACCAGCACCGCGGCCTGCACCACCGGCAGGTCCCGGGCCACGATCGAGCTGTAGATCTGGAGCCCGATGCCGGGCCAGGAGAAGACCACCTCGGTGAAGAGCGCGCCGCCCATCAGGTACCCGACCTGGAGGCCCACGATGTTGATGATCGGCGGCAGCGCGTTCTTCATCCCGTGGCGCAGGATGATGTCCCGCTCGGAGAGCCCCTTGGCCCGCAGCGCGGTGATGTAGTGCTTGCGGATGACGTCCAGAAAAGACGAGCGGACTAGACGCGCGATGATCGCGGCCGACACCGAGGCGGTGGTGATCGCGGGCAGCACCATGTGGTGGAGCAGGTCGCCGAAGGTCTTCTCCGAGGCCCGCATCGAGTACATCCCGGTGGCGGGGAACCAGCCGAGGTAGAGGGCCAGCACCACCATGAGGATGAGGCCCAGCCAGAACGCGGGGGTGTTGGCGACGATGAGGGTCAGGGACATGCTGATCCGGTCGAACCACGAGTACTGGCGGGTCCCGGAGACGATGCCCACCCCGAGGCCGATCACGATGCAGATCACCAGGCTGCCCGCGGTGAGCAGCACCGTGTTCCAGAACTTCGGCCACACGAGCTGGGCCACCGGCACGTTGACCGCGATCGAGGTGCCGAAGTCGCCCTGGAGCACCTTCCACAGCCAGCGCACGTACTGCACGTAGAAGGGCTGGTCCAGCCCGAGCGACTTCCGGACCATCTCGATCTTCTCGGTGGTGGCGGCGGGGCCCAGGATCGCCTCTGCCGGATCGCCCGGGATCAGCTTCATCATGAGGAACACCACGACCGACACCCCGAAGAGGACGGGCACGATCGTCGCGACGCGGTAGACGAGGAATTTGAGCATGGGGAGCGGTCAGCCCGGGAGGCCTTCGCCTCCCGGGCCGACGCGGAGACTCACGCGAGCCAGACCGTGGTCATGTCGTACCACTCCTCCGGCGCGTGCACGAAGCCCTTCACCTTGGAGCTCAGCATCAGCGGCGCGAGGTCGTTGATGATGGGCACCGCGGGGGCGTCTTCCTTGAGCTTCTGGTTGATCTTCCGATAGAGGGCGGCCCGCTTGCCCTCGTCCATCTCACCGCGCGCCGCGTTCAGCATCGCGTCGGCGCCCGAGTAGTAGCCGCCGTTCTGGCCGGCCCCGCCCGGGGGGGCGATGTGGGAGGAGTTGGTGACGATGTCGAGCCAGTAGTCGCTCGTCATCCCCCAGCTCATCTGCTGGCTGCCGACCTTGTTGGAGGCGTCGTCCATGCCCTTGATCCAGTAGCCGATGTAGGTGATCCACTCGTAGGTGCGGAGCTTCATCCGGATCCCGATCTTGGCGAGGTCGCGCTGGATCCACTCCGCCATCGGCACCGGGATGAGCTGGCCGCTGCCGTCCACCGAGGTCTGCCACACCGTCTCGAAGCCGTTCGGGAAGCCGGCCTCCGCGAGGAGCTTCTTGGCCTGGGCGGGGTCGTAAGGGTAGTCCTTGAAGTTCGGGTCGTAGGAGGGGCAGCACGGCGCCTGCAGCCCGCGCGCGGCCACCGCGGTGCCCTTCAGGAGCTGCTTGGCCATGCCCTCGCGGTCGATGGCCATGTTGATCGCCCGCCGCACCCGCACGTCCTGGTAGTTCTTGTCGCGGAGGTTGAACGCGAAGTACCACACGTGGGGCGCGGGCCCCTGCTGGAGCACGAAGCCCTTCTGCTTCAGCTCGGCGATGCCGTCGGGATGGGGCACGTAGATCATGTCGACCTCGCCGGCCTGCAGCGCGGTCATCCGCGCGGCCGGCTCCGGCATCGGCCGGTCGATGATGCGGTCGAGGTACGGCGGGGTGCCCCAGTAGTTGGGGTTCCGCTCGGTGACCACCTTCTCGCCGCGCACGCGCTCCACGAAGCGGAAGGGCCCGGTGCCGGTCGGATGCTCCGCGATGCCCTCGTTGCCGTACTTCTTGAGCGCGGTCGGGCTGATGAAGACCGCCGCCCCGCCGCCCCCCTGGACGAGCTGGCGGAGGAAGTCGCCGTAGGGCTCGCGCAGGACGATCTGCACGGTGCCCTCGTCGGGGGTCTTCACCTCCTTGAGGAACTGCCAGATCCACGTGGTGTAGGCGTTGGCCCGCGCATAGAACTGGGGCGAGTCCTTGGCCGAGCAGCGGTCGATGTTGTACTTCACCGCCGCCGCGTCGAAGTTCGTGCCGTCGTGGAACTTGACGCCCTTGCGGAGCTTGAAGGTGTAGGTCAACGAATCCTTCGAGACATCCCACGACGTGGCGAGCTTGGGAATGAGCTTCGGGTAGGGCACGTTGGCCTGGGTGAGATCCTCGTCGATCAGGCCCTCGTGCATCTGCTTGCTGACGCGCCAGGTCACCCAGCCGCCCGCGCTGTGCGGGTCGAGGATGTCGAGCTCGCTCTCCTTGGCGATGACGAGGGTGCCGCCCTTCTTGGGCGTGCCCTGGGCGTGCGCGGAGCGGGCGAGGCCGAGGGAGTCGAGCAGATGCGCGGCGGCGGCGGTCGCGCCGATGAGGGCGCTCCGGCGGAACAGCTCACGCCGGCTGAGCCGGCCCTCGACGAACGCCGCCTCGAGAGCCTCAAACGTGGTGCGGTCTTCCTCCATGACACCCTCCCCCGCCCGGCCACTCGCGCGGAGCGAGCCCGGGCTGCAAGTGAATTGGGCACCGCATCGTTGCGAGCACACCGCGCTGAAGAGAAGACAGCCCCGAGCGTCGTTGAATGGGCCGATCAGTACACCCGGGGCCGAGGCGTTGTCAAGAGCCCCGGCCCGCGGGGCCCGCCAGGCGGGTGCGGATACTGACCTCGGAGGTGAGGGTCCGGTGCACCGGGCAGCGCTCGGCGATCTCGAGCAGGCGGGTGCGCTGCTCGTCGGTGAGCGGGCCGACAAGCCCGATCTCCCGGTCGATCCGGTCGATGTGCCCGTCCTTGGTCTCGCACTCCGCGCAGTCGGTCGCGTGGATGCGCGAGTGCGCGAGGGTGACCGTGATGCCCTCGACCGGCCACCCCTTCCGCCGCGCGTAGAGGGCGAGGGTCATCGAGGTGCAGGTCCCGAGCGCGGCGAGCAGGTAGTCGTACGGCGACGGCCCCGCGTCGTGGCCGCCCTGCCCCTCCGGCTCGTCGGCGGTGAGCCGGTGCCGGCCCACGAGCACCTCCTGCTCCAGACTGCCGATCCCACCCCGCACGATCACACTGGCCATGGCGCAAGCCTCCCGCCCCCATATAGCATGGGGCGATGGACAGCTACCTCATGCTCTTCGCCTTCGTGCTCGCCGAGCAGATCGGCCTGCCGATCCCGGCGGTCCCGTTGCTGCTGGGAGTGGGCGCGTTCGCGGGGGTCGGGCGCATGAGCGCGCTCGCCGGGCTCGCCACCGCGCTGGTCGCCTCCCTGCCGCCCGACGTGGTGTGGTACGAGCTCGGCCGCGCCCGCGGCAAGCGGGTGGTCAACGTGATCTGTCGCCTCTCGCTCGAGCCGGACTCGTGCGTGAGGCGGACCGAGAACCTGTTCATGAGCCGCGGCCGCTGGGCCCTGCTCGTCGCGAAGTTCCTGCCGGGGCTCAGCACCATCGCCCCGCCGCTGGCCGGCATCGTCGGCCTCGCGCGCGCTCCGTTCCTCGTGCTCGACACCATGGGCGCTCTCCTCTGGGCCGGCACGTGGATCACCATCGGCTACGTCTCGAGCAGTGCCCTGACGCCGATCCTCGCCCTCGGGGCCCGCGTCGGGCACTGGGGCCTGGCCGCCGGCGCCGGCGCGCTCGTCGGCTACATCGCGGTCAAGTTCGTGCGGCGCCAGCGCTTCCTCCGCAGCCTGCGGGTGGCCCGGATCGAGCCGGCCGAGCTCGAGCGGAGGATCGCCGCGGACGATCCCGAGCTCATCGTGATCGACACGCGCTCCGCCCTCGATGTCACCGCGGCCCCGTACAAGATCCCCGGCGCGCGGTGGATCCCCGCCGAGGAGATCGAGCGCCGCCGTGCGGAGATCCCCCTCGACCGCCAGGTCGTCCTCTACTGCTCCTGACCCAACGAGGCCACGAGCGCCCGGGCGGCGCTCCTGCTCAAGCGGAGTGGGGCGCGCTGGGTCCACCCGCTGCACGGCGGCCTCGCGGCCTGGATCGACGCCGGCTTCCCGGTGGAGGCGCTCTCCGCGCTCGTCCCCGACACGCCCTGAGCCGGACGTCCGTGCGGTTGCCGCGCCTCCCTTCCCGAGGCTATGATCTCGGCCCATGATCGATCATCGCGGCGCGTGGCGGAGGGCGCGGCGGCCCGTCTTTCTCGGACTTGGGCTCAGGCTTGGGCTCGGACTTGGGCTTGGGCTCGCGCTCGTCCTCGCCCCCGCCGGCGCGCACGCCGACATCCTGCTCCCGCCGGGCTTCACCGCCCGCGTCTACGTCACCGGCGAGGGCTTCGGGGGTGACGCCGGCGGGCGCAGCCGCGGCATCCCCTCCACGTCGACCCTCGCCGTCGATCCGGCCGGCGCGCTCTACCTGGCGCGCACCGGCCGGCGCTACAGCGGCGGCGAGTTCGACTACCTCACCTCGCTCTACCGCATCCCGGCGGGCGGAGCGCGGCTGACGCCGCAGACCGAGACCCGCTTCCTCCACGGCCCGCCGCTCGTCAATGCCCAGGTCAGCGCCGGCCGCGCGGGCCGCGAGCTCTTCGTCACCACCTTCGATCGCGATCGGCGCGTGGGCGTCCTCTACCGACTGGCCGACGGCCGCACCAGCTTCCTGGCCGGCGGCACCCCGGCCGAGCCCGCGCGCGCGCCCCTGCTCGTCCAGCCCGAGGGCGCGGCGGCGAGCGCAGGCGGCGACGTCTTCGTCGCGGACCGCGACCGGGGCGTCGTGCTGCGCCTCGACGGCGACGGGCGCATGCTCGACAACGTGCGGATCGCGCGGCCCCGCGCGCTCGCGGTCGACGAGTCCGACCACCTGTGGATCGGCAGCGACGGCGGGGCGGAGGCCCCCTGGCAGACCGGGCCGGGCGCGATCTGGCGGGTGAGCCCGCGCGGCGAGTCGCGCCTCGTCCTCGAGGGGCCGATCGCGCAGGCCCTCGCGGCCGGGCCGGCGGGCCTGCTCTTCGTGGCGGATCGCCAGGGCGCCGAGATCTTCGCCCTCACCGCGGACGGCGGCCGCACGAGCCTCGCGCGCTTCACCGACGGCGACGCGCCGCGGGGGCTGGCCTTCGTCCCGGTCACCGCGGAGACCCGCGCGGCCGGGATGGCCGGGGACCTGCTCGTCGCGGTCATCCGCGCGGGCGCCTTCCAGCTGAACGAGATCGTGCGCATCGCGGGGCCCTTCGGCGACCTCGCGGCCCGCGCCCCCGCGCCGACCCGCTAGCCGCGGAAGCGCGGCATGACCTCGCGAGCGAAGAGCTCGATGCTCCGCCGCGCGCGCGCCTCCTCCATCACCCCGAAGTTGATCTGGAAGCTCGCGTGCACGTCGCCGAAGGTGTCGCGCACGTACGCGATCTGCCGGGCCGCGTCCTCGGGATCGCCGATGATCGCGCGCGTCTCGTCGAGCACCCGCTCGTAGGTGATCTCCTCCAGCATCTGCTCGAGCCCGGAGTAGGCCTTGTACTGGCCCGACTGTCGGCCGGTCCACGCGCGCGCCGAGGCGCGGAAGTTGCGGAGGTACTGCTCCATGTAGGCGCGGCCCTCCTCGCGGGCCTCCCGCCGGGTCGGCGCCACGTAGAGGTGGAGCACCATCATCACCTCCCCGGGCCCGCGCGCCGCCTCGTGCCCGTGATCGCGATACGCCCGCCGGTAGAGCTGGATCTTCTCGGCCAGCTCGTGATGCTCCCCCAGATAGGGCACCACCATCATGTGGTAGCCCTGCTCGCCGGCCCACACGAACGACTCGGGGCTCACCACCGCGGCCACCCAGATCGGCGGGTGCGGCGTCTGGGTGGGGCGCGGCAGCACGGTCACGTCGTGGAAGCGGTGGAAGCGCCCCTCGAAGGTGACGCGCTCTTCGGTCCACAGGCGCCGCAGCGCGAGGATCCCCTCCTCGAAGCGCGGCCGGCTCTCCTCCATCGAGACCCCGAAGCCGTCGAACTCGTACGGCATGAACGCGCGGGCGACCCCCACGTCGAGCCGGCCGCCGCAGAGGGCGTCGAGCATCGCGAGCTGGCCGGCCAGCTTCAACGGGTGGTTGAACGCGGGCAGGACCGCGCCGGTGACCAGGCGCACGCGCGGGGCCCGCTGGGCGCACGCGGCCAGGAACACCGCGGGGTCCGGGCTGTAGCCGCCGTACGAGGTGAAGTGGTGCTCGACCATCTTCACGCTCTCGTAGCCGAGGGCGTCCGCCCGCTCGGCGAGGGCGAGGGCCTCGTCGTAGTACCGCCGGGCCGAGATGCGGTCGGGCCCGCCGTCCGGGAAGAAGCCGACGCCGAACTTCACGGAGCCTCCGCCATCACCCGCGTGGCGATCGCGGTGTCGACCAGGTCCTCGTAGCGCTGGCCGCGACGGATGAACGCGCCGTCGAGCAGGATCCGCTCGAGGTAGTCGTAGCCGTCCCGGCGCAGCAGGGGATCCCGCGCCCAGGTCCCCTGCCCCAGGTAGCGGGCCACCGCCCGCTCCAGCAGGGGGAGCTCCGTCTCCGGGAAGGCCGGGGCGACCACTCGCGCGATGTCGCCCGCCCCATGCTGGGCGAGCCAGCGCTGGGTCCGGTAGGTCGCGCGGGTGAATCGCGCGACGACGTCGGGCTCGCGGGCCAGGAAGGCCGGCGTGGTCATGTACGAGGAAAACGGCACCGGCCCGGTCGCCTCGCCCATCGACGCCACCAGGTGCCCCCGGCCCTCGACCATGAGCCGCTCGATCACCGGCTGGGGCTGCTCGAGGAAGTCGCCGGTGCCGGCCAGGAAGGCGGCCACCGCCTCCGGCCCCGGGCGATGCCGCTCGATGCGGACCTGGGCCGGATCGACGCCATGGCGCCGCAGCACGGTGAGCAGGCACTGCCACGGGGTCGGGGCTTCCGCGAAGGACAGCACCGTCCGGCCGACCAGGTCGGCCCAGCGAAAGCCCGGGCGCGGCTCGCGCGCGAGCAGGAAGAAGCCGTTCCGGCTGCACACCTCGGCGAAGTGGACCACGATCTGGCCGGTCCGCTCGGCCAGCTCGAAGCTCCGCATGAG
>DASZJM010000598.1:0-3602 GCA_035948165.1 Candidatus Methylomirabilota bacterium | reverse complement strand
GAGGCGAAGCTCCTGATGTTGGCTCACGCGTTCGATGTCTGGCGCGTGCATCGCGTGAGCTTGATGACCGACGCGCGCAACCAGCGCTCGCGCAACGCGATCCTGCGGCTCGGGGCCCGGTTCGACGGCGTCCTCCGCGCGGCGCGTCCCGCCAGCGACGGGGCCATTCGCGACACCGCGGCCTTCTCCATCCTGGAGGCGGAGTGGCCGGCGGTGCGGGCTGATCTGCAAGCACGACTCACGCAGTGATCCGATCCGAACCCGAAAAGGAGACGAGGACATGGAGAGCGGAACCCCGAGACTGAAGGTGGGACTGGCCGAGATGCTGAAGGGCGGCGTCATCATGGACGTGACCAACGCGGAGCAGGCCAAGATCGCGGAGGACGCGGGCGCGGTCGCGGTGATGGCGCTCGAGAGGGTGCCCTCTGATATCCGGAAGGAAGGCGGGGTGGCCCGCATGTCGCCGGTCACCAAGATCAAGGAGATCCAGAAGTCGGTCACGATTCCGGTGATGGCCAAGTGCCGCATCGGCCACTTCGTGGAGGCGCAAATTTTGGAGTCGCTCGGCGTCGACTTCATCGACGAGTCCGAGGTCCTGACCCCGGCCGACGAGCACTTCCACGTGGACAAGTTCGCCTTCCAGGTGCCCTTCGTGTGCGGCTCGCGCGATCTCGGCGAGTGCCTCCGCCGTATCGGCGAGGGCGCGGCCATGATGCGCACCAAGGGCGAGGCGGGCTCCGGCAACATCGTGGAGGCGGTTCGCCACATGCGCGCGGTGACGTCGGGGATCCGCCGGCTCACCATGCTGGGACCCGAGGAGTTGATGACCGAGGCCAAGAACCTGGGCGCGCCCTACGACCTCGTGCGCTGGGTGGCCAAGAGCGGCCACCTGCCGGTGCCGAACTTCTCCGCGGGCGGCATCGCCACCCCGGCCGACGCCGCGCTCATGATGCAGCTCGGCGCCGAGGCGGTCTTCGTGGGCTCGGGCATCTTCAAGTCGTCCGACCCCGCGGTGCGGGCCAAGGCCATCGTGCAGGCCACCACCCACTACAAGGATCCCGACGTCCTGGCCAAGGTCTCGGAGGGGCTCGGCGATGCCATGCCCGGCATCGAGACCTCCAAGCTGAAGGAGTCGGACCTGCTCCAGACCCGGGGCTGGTAGCCGGGGCGAGGACGAGATGACCCACGATCCCTACCAGCTTCCGCCCGACCTGCCGGTGCCGGTCGACGACGGGGCCTGCGACCATCTTCCGGGGGCGCCGGTTCCGTCCGTCCGTCTGCGGTCGACGTCCGGCGGGTGGGCGGAGCTGGTGGAGATCGCGGCGCGGCCGTCGGTGCTCTTCTTCTATCCGCGCACCGGCGAGCCCGGGCTGCCGGCGGGTCCCGCCTGGGACGCGATCCCCGGGGCCCGCGGCTGCACGACCCAGAGCTGCGGCTTTCGCGACCTGCACCGGGAGTTCGGCGCGCTCGGGGTCGCGGTCTACGGGGTCAGCACGCAGGAGAGCGAGTACCAGGCCCGGTTCGTGGAGCGCAACCACGTGCCGTTCGAGATCCTGAGCGACTCCGACCTCGCGCTGACCCGCGCGCTGCGGCTGCCGACGTTCGAGTATCCGACCGATCGTGGCGGGCCGGCCACGCTCGTCAAGCGCATGGCCTGGTTCGTGGATCGCGGGCACATCGAGCGGATCTGGTATCCGGTCTTCCCACCGGATCGGAACGCGGAGACCGTGCTCGGGTGGCTGCGGGAGCGGGCCCGGCTCCGGTCCATCGAGCGCGGAGAGGTGAGGCTCGCGTGAAGATCGGTGTCCTCGCCCTGCAGGGAGACTTCGAGATGCACCGGAAGGCCCTCGACCGAATCGGGGTCGCCTCGGTGGAAGTGCGCATGCCCCGCCAGCTCGACGAGGTCTCCGGCCTGATCATGCCCGGGGGGGAGAGCACGACGCTCCTCAAGCTCATGGACGCCTGGGACTTCGTCCCGGCGCTGGAGAAGTTCAGCGCGGGCGGGAAGCCCATCTTCGGCACCTGCGCGGGCATGATCCTGCTCGCCCGCGAGGTGCAGAGCCCGGCCCAGTTCTCCCTCGGCCTGATCGATATCACGGTGGAGCGCAACGCCTACGGCCGCCAGAAGGAGTCCTTCGAGGCGGTGGGATCGGCCGACCTCGGGCAGGGGCCGCGCCCCCTCAAGATGGTCTTCATCCGGGCGCCCCGCATCCGTCGCCTCGGCGCCTCGGTGACCCCGCTGGCCGAGCATCGCGGCGAGTGCGTCATGGCCCGGCAAGGCAGCGTCATGGTCGGCGCCTTCCACCCCGAGCTGACCGACGAGTCGACCGTGCACGAGTACTTCGCCGGGATGGTGCGCGCGGCGGGCGGCTAGTCCTCGGCCCGGCCCTCCAGCAGCTCCACCGGGTCGCCCACCGCGATCCGCCCGCCCCGCTCGACCCCGCAGTCGAGCGCCATCCGTCCGCCGAACTCGGAGGCGATCCGCCGGAGCACCGACAGGTCCTGGACCTGGGTATCCGGGTCGTAGGTGGTCATCACGCACCGGGCGCGGAGCTTCGCCACCGAGACGACCGCATCGCCGATCCGCAGGCGCCTGCCCGGCCAGCCCCGCTCGGCCAGGCCCTCGACGACGCCGATGACGATGTTCGGGCGCAGGCGGCGATGGTCCACGCCGAGCTGCTCGAACGCCCCGTCGGTGCCCACGAGCAGCGGCAGCACATCGAACCGCTCCGGCCCTTCGTAGCGGACCAGCCGGGCCGCCGCGCCCGCCGCCGCCCGGACCGCCCCCGCGCTCTCCGCCGCGCTCCAGGGAAGCCCGTCGACCAGGGGCTCGCCGTCGGCGCCCAGGGTGCCGTGTAGCGCGAGCAGGCGAGGATCGGTCCGCGAGGTGATGATGCGTCCGCCTGGCCCGCTCACGTGGACGACCCGGTCACCCGCGAGCCCGGCCTCGGTTACCTCGACCTCCTGCAGCCGCTCACCCGCCATCGACTTGATCGGGTACCGCCAGAGCTCCGCAACTCGCACCGCGCCCTCTCCTTTCGTGCTAACCACATTGATCAAGAAAAGAGGTTAGTGGATTCAACTCCGGTGAGATTCAGATCATATGCGTGATAACGGTATCTTATGGCCATGATCCGAAGGTCGTTCATCAAGATCGGCGGCGATTTGGCCGTCGATCTCGCCAACACCTCGGCCCCGGAGGAGGCGGGGGCTGGTCGCCTCGACTCCTGGCGGGACCTGGTCGACTTTCTCGAGCTGCGGGACGCGGTGACCCGCGAGGAGGGCGCCGCGCTCCGCGCCCTGAGCGAGCGCGAGGCCCACGCCTGCGCGGCCGCGTTCGACCGGGCGCTGGAGCTCCGGGGGACGGTGCGCGCGATCCTCGAGGCGCTGGCCGCCCGACGCCCGCTCCAGGCCGGCTGGGTGGCGGCGGTGAACCAGGCGCTCGGCTGGGGCACCGGCGCGAGCCGCCTCGTCCGGCAGGGGCGGGGGTGGCGGCTCGCCTTCGCCTCGACCCTCGCCGAGCCCTTCCGCGCCCTGGCGCCGATCGCCCGATCCGCCGCCGACCTCATCGCGCAGGGGCGCGGGGCGCTCGTCCGCAAGTG